>CAIZGQ010000093.1 GCA_903932565.1 uncultured Hyphomicrobiales bacterium | reverse complement strand
TCTGCATCTCGACCACCTCGACCCGAAAATTCTGCATGAGCGCCTGCCCGGCATTTCGGAAAGCGCGCGCATCTTTGCCGGCGTCGATGTGACCAAGGAGCCGATCCCGGTTCTGCCGACCGTTCACTACAACATGGGTGGTATCCCGACGAACTATCACGGCGAAGTGCTGACGCTGAAGAACGGAAATCCCGACACGGTTGTGCCGGGCCTGATGGCGCTGGGTGAAGCCGCCTGCGTCTCCGTGCATGGCGCCAATCGCTTGGGCTCCAACTCCCTGATCGATCTCGTCGTATTTGGCCGCGCGGCTGGCCTGCGCGCCGCCGAGATCGTCACGCCTGGCGAAAAGCAGCCGGAATTGCCGTCTGATTCGGCCGATCTTTCGCTGTCGCGCCTCGACAAGTTCCGCCATTCCAAGGGCGGCACACCCACGGCCGAATTGCGTGACCGCATGCAGCGCACGATGCAAAACAATTGCGCCGTGTTCCGCACGGGTGAAGTGTTGGAAGAGGGCTCAAAGCTCATCCACGACGTCTGGCGCGGCGTGCCGGATATCGCCATCACCGACCGCTCCATGGTTTGGAATACCGATCTCATCGAGACGATGGAGTTCGACAACCTCATCATCCAGGCGGTCGTGACGATGGATTCAGCCGTCGAGCGCAAGGAAAGCCGTGGCGCGCATGCGCGCGAGGATTATCCCAACCGCGACGACAAGGAATGGATGAAGCACACCCTGACGTGGGCTGATACTTCCACGAACAAGATCTCGATCGATTTCCGTCCCGTGCACACCTACACGATGAGCAACGAGATCCAGTACATTGCTCCCAAGGCGCGCGTGTATTGATCGGTTCGTTCGCGAAATAAGGTCAGGCCGGTCCCTTGGGTCCGGCCTTTTTTCTGGCTCCCCTTTCGAGGCGGTCTGGCCTATAGTTCGCCAGTTTTTGGAGACCTGCCTTGCGCCTTCCCCGTCCTGCCCGCACAGCCATCATTCTTGCTGCCCTCGTTGTTTCAGCGAGTGCATTGTCCGGTTGCGGGCGGCGCGGCAATCTAGAGACGCCCGCCGCATCGGCGGAAGACAAACAGAGAGAGGCTGACGCGGTTGCAGCGGGTGCGCCAGCACAAAAGCCGCGTGGCGTTCCGGGTGGCGGCACAATCGTGCCCTCGACCAAGCCCTTCATACTCGACCCCATTCTCTGAACCGCACCCATGAATCATTTCGACTATCGCAACGGTGCTCTCCACGCCGAAGACGTTGACCTGCGCGATATTGCGAAGGCTGTGGGCACGCCGTTTTATTGTTATTCGCGGGCGACGCTGACCCGCCATTTCGAAGTCTTTCGCGCTGCGTTCGCAGATACCTCGGCGCTTGTTTGTTACGCCATGAAGGCCAATTCGAACCAGGCCGTGTTGCGCGTTCTGGCACAACTGGGCGCTGGCATGGACGTTGTGTCCGAGGGCGAATTGCGCCGCGCGCAGGCGGCCGGTGTGCCGGGCAAGCGCATCACGTTTTCCGGCGTCGGGAAGACGGCGCGGGAAATCAATCTGGCGCTCGATGCCGGAATTTTGTGTTTCAACGTCGAGTCAGAGCCGGAGTTGCAGGCGATTTCTGCGATTGCGGCCGCACGCGGTCTGCGCGCGCCGATCTCGATCCGCGTCAACCCCGATGTGGATGCCAAGACCCACGCCAAGATCTCGACGGGCAAGTCAGAGAACAAGTTCGGCATTCCGATTTCGCAGGCGCGCGCTGTCTACGCGCAGGCCGCCAAACTGCCAGGCATTGCCGTCACGGGTGTGGACATGCACATCGGCTCGCAGATTACGGACCTGCAGCCATTTGACGACGCCTTCACACTGTTGGCTGACTTCGTCGCCCAGTTGCGCGCTGATGGTCATCACATCCATCACCTCGATCTGGGTGGTGGACTTGGGATTCCCTATCGTGCGTCGGACGATCCCGCGAGCTACCACCCCGATCTTTATGCTGCGATTGTCAAAGCCCGATTGGGGCATCTTGGGTGTGATCTCGTGTTTGAACCTGGTCGCCTGATTGTCGGAAATGCCGGCGTTCTGGTGACTGACGTCATCTACGTGAAGCATGGCGAAGGCCGCCAATTCGTTATCGTCGATGCGGCGATGAACGATCTCATTCGCCCCACATTGTACGAAGCGCATCACGATATCCTGCCCGTGGTGGAGCCAGATCTGTCCGCGCCACAGATGATTGCCGACATCGTTGGGCCTGTTTGCGAGACGGGGGATTATCTCGCGCAGAACCGCAGCATGCCCGCACCGAGAGCCGGCGACCTCCTGGCGGTGATGAGCGCGGGCGCTTACGGCGCAGTCCAGGCGGGCACCTACAATTCGCGCGCGCTTGTGCCCGAAGTGCTGGTTGACGGCTCACAATTTGCCGTCATCCGCCCGCGCGAAAGCATTGACGCGTTGATCGCGCTCGATGTCGTCCCCGATTGGCTGTCCTGAAGGCCGCTGCTCGAACAAGGGCCTAAGTGGAACCACTTAAGTCGTTGCCACATTTGTTCAGGAAGCGTTCAGTCTGGGGTTCGTACCGTGGGACTCGCTGATCAGTTTGATCAGCTGACCCACAGGAAGACCGCCATGCGCTTGACCAACACACTCATTTCCGCCGCCCTCATTGCAGCTCTCGGCACAAGCGCAGCCTTCGCGCAGACGGCTCCGGCAGCGCCCACAGCGACAAAGCCCGCCGTCACGGCACCTGCTGCGCCTGCAACGACGGCACCTGCCGCCACCGCGCCCGCAAAGATGAAAGCAACCGGCAAAGAGCGCACTGAAAAGTCGCTGGCTTGCTCGAAGGATGCCGACACCAAGAACATCCATGGCAAAGAGCGCAAGAAGTTCATGAGCGCCTGCAAGAAGGCCTAAACCTTTTTCTGAAACGATCGCGAGATCGGCGGGTGGTGGAACTTGCCCCGCTGATAGCGTCTTAAGCGAGAAGGCCGGGCCGTGTCCCTCCCACGGTTCGGCCTTTGTCGTTCGCGCCGCTGAATGCGCGCGGCAAAATACTGGCGTCGCATTTATTTGGCCCGTGTGGCCTCAAGCATCTTTCAGCCCGCAGTGCTTCAAGCTAAAGCAGAGCACGTTGACCAGGTCGTCGAGGGGCATGAAATCTGCTCGCCTGCGGCCCGTCGACATCCAACCTGTCGCCGCTCTGGAGAACTTCATGCGCGCTCTCTTTCTGACATCCCTCGCCGCCCTGTCTGTTTTTGCCACCGGCGCGTTGGCGCTTGACGTGGAAGTTGCGAACAAGTCCAAGACGACAATTGCCCACATTTATATTTCCGAGGTTGATTCCAACAAATGGGGCGACGACCAGCTGGGCGACGACGATGATGACGTGATCGAGCCGGGCGACAGCTACACGGTCGAAGACATTGAGCCGGGCCGCTACGATCTGAAACTTGTGGCGTCAGACAAGACGACCTGCGTCGTCCACAACCAGCGCATCGGCAGCGACAAGACCTGGACCGTGACGGAAGAAATGCTGGATTCCTGCCACTAATCTTCAACTGCTTGCGGCCACGCCCGAGCAGTGCGATCTCGAAGGCCCGCGCCCAGGCGTGGGCCTTTTTCGTTTGTTATTTTTGTTTATTGCGCATTAACCACGTTGGCAGACGCCGGGTCCTTGGTAACGAGCCGCACAGACGTTTCGGACAACCTCGTCGCATCTTCTGAAAATCCTCGCGGTCCGGGGAGGAATGCGTTCGATGTCGATCCTTTCGCTCATCTCAAAGGCCAGCAGACACGCCGGGCAGGTCCGCGCACGCCGACCCCAGCGCGCGCAGACGCTGTCCGGTCCGCGCGCCTTTGCGTCGGCAAAATTGATCTCGATGTGCCTGATCGCAGCCTCGTCTTTGGTGGCGTTGGTGATCTGGCCCGCAGATATCGCGCCGCAGGATGCCCAGGCCGCAACGCCGCCCAAGTTACGCAGCTTAAGTGAGGACGCGCGTGACAGTTCAACGCCCGGCGTAAGCCCCACGAACGCAAATGTGGCACAAGACGATTGGATCGATATTCCCAAACCCTTCCATTTGTTTGATCTGCCTGCCCCACTTTTTGTGAAGCAAACGTCAACCTATGAGGCGCGCCGTCGCCAGACGACGGACGGGCGCGAAGACACACTGACATTTGGCGCTTTTGCCGGAGCGGCCCCTTGGCTGCGGCTCTCGATTTACCGCGCCGGTCCGGACGATCCAGTCGAAACCGGGTCGAAGGACATTCCATTCTATCTGGCTATCGCGCGGACAGCGGCGCGGGCCGGGCTTGCTGTCGGCCGGTCGGTGCAGGCAGCGACGTTGGACAGCCGGTTCGGCACGCTTGAGATTGCGGACGTGCAATTGTCGGCCCCCTATGGCGCGTCAGTGCCGTGTCAGGGTTTTCGCGTGTCTTCGCAAAAGCCCGCCTTGCGGATGACGGGCCTTGCCTGCGGCACAAGCCAGCGACCGATGGACCAGGCGCAACTGATCTGCGCCCTGGATCGGCTGGACCTGGTCTCGGCTGGCGAAGATCGGGATCTTGCCGCCTATTTCGCCGCAGCGGAAATCAAGCGTGGCAAAGCTTGCCTGAAGGTCGCCACTGTCGCGCCAGAAATTCAGAAGGCGGCAAAAGACGTCAAAATCGAGCCCGGCAAAAAGGCGTCGCAGAAGCAGGGATCCGATAAACCTGGATCGCGGCGGGCGCAGACCCAAAAAGGCAGACCGCAGAAGGACACCTTGGGCTCGGCCAGGTCTCCATCTGGAAGCGCGACCTGACGGCCACACTGTTTGCCGAAGATGGATAAAGACGGAACGACGAAGGCAAAGGCTATCATTTGCCTCTAGTCCTCCCTCAAAACACCGCTAATGTAGCGTCGAATCACGGACTCAAATTAGGAAAACGCCATGCGCCGCGCCCTTAGTCTTCTTGTCCTCGCCACGACTTTCGCTGCTCTTGGCACAAGCGCCGAGGCCGCCACACGGCACAAGCATGGCTACAAGCACCATTATGCGGGCCGCGCACTGACCGTGTACCGCCGCAGCTTCCTCGATACGGGCAAGATTGTACCGGTTGGCAGCATGAGCGTGTACACGACCGTCGGCGTTGGTCCGCGCAGCAACCCGATGGAAATGGGTTTTGGTCGCCCGCTGTTTGGCAACGAAACATTGCCCGGCCGGTTTGACCTGCCCGGCCGGCAGGGCCCGCTGTTCACATTCTGATTGGCCTGCCGCCGCCAGTCCGCGGCGGCTTCATCAAAACGGTCCAACAAAAAAGCGGCGCTGTGAAGCGCCGCTTTTGTTTTGTCGCGCGAGCGAGAGAAAGAGGCCTTACTTCGAGGCCTCGAGGGCCTTGAGAATTGCTTCGCCCATCTCAACGGTTGAGACCATCGTGGCCCCCTCGGTCTTGATGTCGGGGGTGCGCAGGCCAGCATTCAACACGTCCGAGATCGCCGTCTCGATGCGATCTGCGGCTTCGACCAAACCAAACGAATAGCGCAGCGCCATTGAGAACGATCCGATCATCGCGATGGGGTTTGCCATGCCCTTGCCTGCAATGTCCGGAGCCGATCCGTGCACGGGCTCATACAAGGCCTTGCGCTTGCCCGTCTTGGAATCGGCCTCACCGAGCGAGGCGGACGGCAGCATGCCGAGCGAGCCTGTCAGCATGGACGCGACGTCCGAGAGCATGTCGCCAAACAGATTGTCGGTGACGATCACGTCGAACTGCTTGGGCCAACGCACCAGCTGCATGCCGAGTGCATCGGCCAGCATGTGTTCAAGCTTCACATCGGGATATTCGCGCTTGTGGAGCGCGGTCATCACTTCGTTCCACAACACGCCGGAGCGCATGACGTTGCGCTTTTCCGACGATGTGACCTTGTTGCCGCGCTTGCGAGCAAGTTCGAACGCCACGCGCCCGATGCGCTCGATTTCGTAGGTGTCGTAAACCTGGGTGTCGATGCCACGCTTCTGGCCATTGCCCAGATCAATGATCTGCTTGGGCTCGCCGAAATACACGCCGCCGGTCAGCTCGCGCACGATCATGATGTCGAGGCCTTCGACAATATCGCGCTTCAGCGAGGACGCATCCGCCAGAGCCGGATAGCAGATGGCAGGGCGAAGATTGGCGAACAGCGCCAGGTCCTTGCGCAGGCGCAGGAGCCCTGCTTCCGGGCGCACTTCATAAGGCACGCTGTCCCATTGCGGGCCCCCCACCGCGCCGAAGATGACAGCATCTGCGGCATGGGCCAACGCCATGTCAGCTTCGCTGATCGACTGACCGTGTGCCTCATAGGCCGCGCCGCCCACAAGGCCGCGCTCGATCTCGAACGTCGCGATACCAGTCGTCTGGCACCAGGCCGCAACCTTTTCGACTTCAGCCATGACTTCGGGGCCAATCCCGTCGCCGGGGAGGAGGAGAAGATTGTAGGACGCCATGGATCAGACTCTTGAGGTTGGAGTGCGCAATGCGGGGTACGGATGGGAGGGCGTCAGCAGGCGCCGACGGGCGAAACCCATTTTATTTTGACAGAGCTGCAACCAATTGCCTGCGGCTCCGTTTCTAAGATGTCTGGTGCAAATCGCCCCCCTCCGCACCAGGCATTTCAGCCCCAGTCCGCTGCCCAGCAGGCTGGGGCTTTTCTTTGCCCAAATCTCTCGTCGTCGCCTAGTCCTTGGCGCGCTCGACGTAGGAGCCATCTTCGGTCTGGACGACAACACGGGTGCCAGTTGCAATGTGCGGCGGCACCATAATGCGCGCGCCATTCGACAGGATCGCGGGCTTGTAGGACGAAGATGCAGTCTGGCCCTTCATGGCGGGTTCCGTCTCGACGATTTCAAGCGTCACGCGGGCGGGCAGGGAGATTGCAACAGCCACGCCGTTGAACATCGACAGGATGACCTTCATACCTTCCTGAAGGTAGACGCCCTGATCCCCGATCACGTCTTCCGAGACCTGGATCTGGTCGTAGTTTTCGGTGTTCATGAAGTGATGACCATCGCCATCCTTGTACAGAAACGAGAAATCACGGTCCTCGACAAAGGCGCGCTCGACTTGCTCGGTGGTCTTGTAGCGATCCGTGGTCTTCACACCGTCCGAGATGCGACGCATGTCGATCTGGGTTGTCGGGGTGCCCTTGCCGGGATGAAAGCTTTCAGCCGACAAGACAACATAGAGCTGTCCATCGTCGCGCTCGAGGATGTTGCCTTTGCGGATGGAACTGGCGATGACTTTCACGGGCTGGCTGTCCTTTATTGCTGCCGGGCAGGCCCCGGCCTATGGAACGCTTGCAGGCACGGTCCACGGACCGCGCTCTGACGGGAAATTTGGCCGCACCTTACTGATCCCGACACAAATCGCCAGCCGTTTTGAGACGAAAAGTTCATGAAAGCAGAGAATGGGCCCGCGAAATCCCCATGGTGGGAGCGGCAAAGCCATGCCGACCGCAGGCCTCGCCTGAAGGCGCGCGGCTCTATCCTGCGTAGCCTGCGGCACTTTTTCGAGGTCCAGGGCTTTGTCGAGGTGGATACGGCGATCCTGCAGGTGTCACCTGGCAACGAGACGCATATCAGCGGGTTTGGCACCGAGCTGGTGGGGCCAGACGAGCGGCGCACGCAAGTTTATCTGCACAGTTCGCCGGAATTTGCCTGCAAAAAGCTGCTGGCGGCAGGCGAGGAGCGGTTGTTCACCTTTGCTCATGTATTCCGCAACCGGGACCGCAGCCCCCTGCATCATCCTGAATTCACCATGCTCGAATGGTACCGGGCCGGCGCGTCCTATCTCGACCTTATTAACGATTGCCACGCTCTTCTTGTCGCCGCAGCCGATGCGATTGGTGCAAACGACATGAGCTGGCGGGGGCGGACAGCCGACCCGCGTCTCGCGCCGGAATGGCTCAGCGTGGCGGACGCCTTCGAGCGGTATGCGGGCTTGGACCTGATGGCCACGCTCCACGACGACGGGACCCCGGACCGGGCGCGTCTGGCGTCGAGCGTGGCGCATCTCGATCTGCGCATCGCGGCGGACGACACCTGGTCTGATCTGTTCAGCAAAGTGTTGAGTGGCTGGGTTGAACCCCATCTGGGGCTCGGCCGACCGACAATCCTGATGGATTATCCCGTATGCGAGGCGGCTCTGGCGCGCCGCAGCCCCGCCGATCCGCGCGTTGCCGAGCGGTTCGAGCTTTATGCCTGCGGCGTGGAGCTTGCCAATGCCTTTGGCGAACTCACCGATCCGGGCGAACAACGCGCGCGGTTTGTGGACGACATGGAGGCCCGGGCGGCGATTTACGGGGAGGCCGAGCGCTACCCACTCGATGAGGATTTTCTCGACGCGCTGGCCCACATGCCGGAGGCCGCTGGCATCGCGCTCGGCTTTGACAGGCTGGTGATGCTGCTGACCGGGGCAAACCGGATTGAAGATGTTTTGTGGACGCCCGTCGTCGAGGTCGGAGCATGACGAAACATTCGGGCACACATCCTGCGCAGGCCATCCGCCGGGTGGAAGACCTCGTTGCGACGGGTTTGATCGCAGCCGACAAGGCCTCTGCATTGGAAGCCGTGACCGCGCGCTATGCGTTGGCCATTACGCCGCAGATGACGGCGCTCATGGATCCCAACGATCCGCAGGATCCCATTGCGCGGCAGTTTGTTCCCAGCCTTGCGGAATTGCAGACGACGCCGGACGAGCTCACCGATCCCATCGGTGACGAGGTTCACAGTCCCGTTGAGGGTATCGTTCACCGCTACCCGGACCGGGTGCTTTTGAAGCTGCTGCATGCGTGTCCGGTGTACTGCCGGTTTTGTTTCCGTCGCGAAGTTGTCGGCCCCGGTGGCCCACAAATTCTCAGCTCACCCGCCCTGGGGGCGGCGTTGGATTACATCCGTTCACACGCAGACATCTGGGAAGTCATCCTGACCGGTGGCGATCCGCTGGCGCTGGCCCCGCGCCGTCTCGGCGAGGTTCTGGCGGCCCTTTCAGAGATTCCCCATGTGAAAGTGGTGCGGCTGCACAGCCGCGTGCCTGTGGTTGATCCCTCTCGCATCAACGGCGACATGCTGGCCGCATTGGCATGCTTCAAAGGCGCTGTCTGGGTTGCGTTGCATGCCAACCATCCGCGCGAACTGAGTGGCGCGGCAACAGGCGCAATTGCGAATCTGGTGCAGGCCGGGATCGCGATGGTCAGCCAGACCGTGTTGCTGGCTGGCGTCAACGATGATGTCGACACATTGGCCGCCTTGATGCGGGCCTTCGTCGCCCATCGCATCAAAC
>CAIZGQ010000092.1 GCA_903932565.1 uncultured Hyphomicrobiales bacterium | reverse complement strand
CCGGACTGGACGCGAACTTGCCGTGCCCGATGCGGTCGTCTGATGAGACTTTCGTCAGGTCAATGATGTTGAGGTGCGCACGCGCAAGCTCGCTCCGGTAAGGCTCTTGCTCGGGATTGATCGAGCCAAGCCTGACATCGCTGCCCCAGAGACGGCTCGATACGGCAAGCGCCCCGTCATCCTGCGAAACAAACAGCGTGAAGGGCGGATGATAGCCCCGCGATTCAATGGATGCGATTTGCCGACGGAACACGTCCACGTCAATATCGGGTGCTGCGAGCATCACATTGGTGATTTTGGTCGGCAATGTTTTGTCGCGGATCGCCATCTGCCGCAGCGCTTCCATTGTCACCCAATTCCCCATGGAATGGGCGAGAATTGCGATCTCGCCCACAGCCGGATCGCGGCTCAAGGCCTGCAGCACACTCTCCAGAGCATCGCGCGAGTAATTGGCACTCTCGCGATCATATGTGTAGGCGAGCAATTTGCCGCGCGAGGGCCACGTGAACAGGATCGGCGTCACCGGCGCATCTGAATCGTGGACGATTTGCGCCATCCGGAACACCGCATCTTCAAACCGCGTATTGTAGCCATGCACAAACACGAGCGCACGGCGCTTGGGCGTCGCGGCAATGCGCGTGTGAAAGCGCCGGATCACTTCAGGCTGGTCGATGACGTCGGCTTTGAGCGTGACGAAGTCTTTGGCCGGATTGCCGGGCGCGACGTCCGGCCATTGCACATCGCCGACTTTGCGCCCGGCGTCGGGCGGGATGGAGATGCTGACATCAGCGAAGGCGAGGCCGCGGCCGCGCTCGCCGGTAAACAATTGTCCGGGCAGGGCGCCGTCGCTGCTGCGCGTGGTGGCAACGAGCAGATCGACGCGGCTGCTGCCGGGGGGCGCGGCGGTGGCCAGGGGCAGAAGCAGCCCCTCCGGCGGTCCGCCGCAAGCTGAGAGCGCCAGCAAGGCGGCAAAGGCTGAAATTGTCTTCAAACGCACGCCTGCCGCCCCAGATCGATAAAGAGCCGCGAATTGGTCAGCAGCTGTGCAATGAACTCTGGCTGCACGATAGTTGAAATCGAGCAGAAAGGTCAAAATCCGGCGGTCAGAGCGTCCTTGCAAGAACCTCGACTTAGGCTCTTAAGTGTCGCACTCTCAGCAATCTCGCGCCCGCCACATGGGCGCTGCAGAAAAAGCGGCCCGCCACGAGGCCTTCGTCACAACTTTGTCAAGGGAGAGACCAATGTCGATGTTCAAGATCAACACGCATGGGCGTCTGCACGAATGGATCGCTGATGCCAAAGGCTATTTTATCGACGAGGGGCTGCATTACGAACTAACGCAGCACGCGCTTCTTTCAAAGGACACGCAATCTGTCGGCGTGGCGGCGGCAAAACAGGCGGCGAACACGGTGCCTGAAAACCTCAACGGCGCGTTCCAGACCTTTGAAAAGGGGCGCGATGCGTCCATCAGCTGCGCCTGCCACTGGACTGTGAACATGGCCGCATCCGCCGACCATGGGAAACTGTGGGGCGAGGCCTATTCGGTCACGCCATGCGGTATCTTCGTGCCGGCTGAATCCTCGATCCGCACGCCCGAAGATCTGGCCGATGTGGATGTGCATGTGGGCTATCAATCGGGCAGCCATTACAAGACGATCCAGTCTTTGGAGCCGTTTCTGCCGACCAACAAAATCAGGCTGAAATTTGGTGGCTCGCCAGCCGACCGCGTTGATCAATTGCTTAACGGCCTTGCCCCGGCAGCGACCGTGTTCGGCATGCAATATTACATGATGGAGCAACTGGGCTTTCGCAAAATTCTCGACAATTCCTTCATGATCGCAGCCCTCGTTCCAGCCGCTGTCGACCTTGAGGATGTGCGCAAATATTATCGGGCGCTGCGCCGTGCGCAGTCCGATATTGACGTGATGCATCAGGCCTATCTTCACTTTTATGCGAATGAATTGCCGGAGCGCCATTTGAAGTTGGTGGATATTCGGCGCTTTGGGCCGGGCGAGCGCATCGTGTTTGAGCCCTACAATCGCGAGATTTATGAAAAAACCCGCGACTGGGTGGAAGAGCGCCATATTTTTTCCGACGACAAAAAGGGCAGTGGCCAGTTTGAGGACGCTGTGATTTCACTGGCCTGATGCGCAAATACAAAAAAAGCCCGCCGATGATCTCGGCGGGCCTGTTGTCAAAAGATGGAAGCCAGAGGCTTACTTCTTCACGTGGGTCTCGTCGCGCACCATCGGGATCGTCTTGAACTCGACGTTATAAAGCTGGCCGTTTTTCTTCTCGACCTTGCGCATATACTGGTTTGAGGTCAGCTCGCGGGT
>CAIZGQ010000091.1 GCA_903932565.1 uncultured Hyphomicrobiales bacterium | reverse complement strand
TCTGGTGGTGTATCGGAATCCAAAACCATCTCAATCAACACACTCGTTGTGGCAGGTTGGACAGGGCGCGACGCGGATGCGCTCGAAAAACACATTCGGGAACTTGAAGAACTTGGCGTCGCCCGCCCTGCAAGTGTGCCTATTTTTTACCGGAATTCCGCAGCGCGATTGACGACGTCGCCGATGATCGAAGTGACTGGTGGCGATTCGAGCGGTGAGGTCGAATTCGTCTTGCTGCAGTGCGAAGGAAAACTCTGGGTTGGCCTTGGGTCCGATCATACAGATCGCAAGGTCGAAACTTACAATGTCACAGCCTCCAAGCAGATGTGCGAGAAGCCCATTGCAGCGACGTTTTGGGCTTACGAGGACGTGTCCTCTCATTGGGATCGTCTGATCCTGCGCTCTTATATTGAAGAACGTGGCGAGCGGGTTCTGTATCAGGAGGGTCCCGTCACGGCAATGCGCGCGCCCGACGACCTTATTCATCGCTACACCGGCGGCACATCGTTGCCTGAGAGCAGCCTGATGTTTTGCGGCACACTGGCTGCGCGTGGGGGAATACGCCCGTCGCACGCGTTCGCAATGGAACTCAGTGATCCCGTCCTCGATCGGCAAATCACGCACCGCTACGAGATGATAAACCTCCCAATTTTGGGCTGATCCATGACCGCAGAACCGGCACGCCGCGTCGACGCTGACATCGTGAATGTTCGCGGCCCGCAAAAATGGCCGGAACCGTCTTCGCTGCGCGAGGCGGCCTACAACGAAATCAAGCATCGCATCATCACCTGTGCCTTCAAACCCGGTGAATATCTCAACGAAGCTGCTCTCTCCGCGACGCTCGGTATTGGGCGAACCCCGGTTCATCAGGCGATCGACCGGCTTATGATGGAAGGCCTGCTCGATGTGATGCCCCGCAAGGGCATCATCGTCAAACCCGTCAGCCTTGATGAGATTTTACAGATCATCGACGTTCGCATGGTCAATGAAGCCTATTGCGTTCGACTTGCAGCCGAACGCGCCGATACGGACGCCATCAACCATCTTCAGGATGTTCTGGCACGCACCATGCAATGGATGAAAACACGCAACAGCGAGCAGATGATGCTGCTGGATCGTGAGTTTCATTCAACCATCGCCAAGGCCGGAAACAATTTGGTTCTCAGCGATCTTCTAGGCAAATTGCAGGATCGCTCTTTGCGCTTTTGGTTCTTGTCGCTGACCGCACCCGGTCATCACGAACGTGTTGCCGACCAACATATGGAAATTCTCGAGATGATCAGATCGCGCGATGCCGACAAAGCAGAGGCCGCGATGAAACGCCATATCTCCGACTTCCGCACCAACGTGTCACGTTACATTTGATCAAGCCGCGCCATGACGCAGGCATCTGAGGACACAAAGATGGAACATTCTGACCCTGTTTTGATTTCCGGCGGCGGGCCGGTTGGTTTGTTTTGCGCACTGCTGCTTGGCCGTGCGGGCGTGAATGTGCGTCTGTTTGATACCAACTCAGACATATTGGACGACCCACGCGCCGCGACCACGCATCCGGCCACGTTGGAAGTTCTGGATCAAGCCGGGCTCGTCCAGGACATGGCAGCGGTTGGCCTGACAGCGCCGATCTTTCAGTTCTGGGATCGCCCCACGGACCGACTGATTGCTACCTTTGATCACGCAGTTCTGAAAAACGATACGAAGTTTCCGTACGTGATCCAGTGCGAGCAGTTCAAAACCTCCAAGATTTTGCTGGCGCGGCTGCAGGCTTTGCCAAACGTCGAAGTGCTGTTCAATCACACGATCACCGATGTGGCGCAGACATCGCGGGATGTGACCGTCACCGTGATGAATGACGGCAAGGCCAGCCAGCACAAGGGTTCTTATCTCATTGGGGCCGATGGTGGACGCAGCACCGTGCGCAAACAATCGGATATCGCATTCGAAGGCTTTACCTGGGAAGAGCGGTTTCTCGTCATCACAACCCCCTTCGACTTTGAAGCAGAGCGCGGCTTCTGCCATCGCACCTACATCGCCGACCCGAGCGAATGGTGCAATTGCTTCAAGGTTGCAGCAGATGGTCCGCCCGGTCTGTGGCGCACTGTGTTCCCCGCCGAGAACAATATCGACCCTTCCGTGATCCTTAGTGACGAGTCCGTTCACGCGAGAATGCAGAAGTTTTTCCCCAAGACGTCGCCCTATGACATCGTGCACCGTAATCTCTATACGATTCATCAGCGCGTCGCGTCGACCTTCCGCAAAGGCCGCGTTCTTCTGGCGGGCGATTCTGCGCATGTGAACAATTCCATAGGTGGCATGGGCCTGAATGGTGGCCTGCAGGATGCAGCAAACCTCAGCGAAAAACTGGCGCATGTGATCGTCAACAAAGCCAGCACCACATTGCTCGACCTTTACTCCCTGCAACGCCGGACTGTGTCGATCGAGTTCGTCCAAAGCCAATCCATCGCCAACAAAAAACGCCTTGAGGCAAAAGACGAAGCTGATCGGGCTCGCAATTTTGAGGAGCTCGCTGCAACAGCTGCGGATCCTGCTAAAGCCCGCGAATTTCTGTTGCGCGCTGCAATGTTGACGATGCAGCAGCGCGCCGCCTCAATTACTGGAGACCAGGCAGCATGAGCTTAAACCGTCGCCGCCCCTATCTTGCCGCCACACCCGCGTTCGCAGCGGGAACCGCCTCACCCCGTACGTTTCTCGAAGACTGTATTGCTCAGATCGAGACTCATGAGGGAGACGTCCAGGCCTTCGTGCATATGAACCTCGACGCAGCCCGCAAGGCGGCTGACGCCTCTGCGGCGCGCTGGAAAAACGGCAAGCCTTTGTCGATCTATGACGGCATGCCGGTTGGCGTGAAGGACATCATCGAGACCGAAGATTTCCCGACAGAAATGGGCTCGCCGATTTATAAGAATTGGGAAAGCGGACGGGACGCAGCCGTGGTCAAGGCTCTGCGCACAGCCGGCACTGTCATCGTTGGCAAGACCGTGACGACGGAATTTGCGTCTTCGCATCCCAACAAAACCAGGAACCCGCATGACCTGACCCGCACGCCCGGTGGATCAAGCTCGGGGTCCGCTGCCGGTGTCGGCGCCGGCTTTATATCGGCAGGCCTTGGCACACAGGTGGTCGGCTCCATTCTCCGCCCAGCGGCCTTCTGCGGCGTGTTTGGCTACAAGCCTTCGCTGGGCGGGATCAATCGCGGTGGCAGCCATGATTTCCTGAGCCAGAGCTGCACGGGAACCTTAGCGGCCTCACTGGAGGACGCATGGGTTCTGGCACGTGATCTCGCCTGGCGGGCCGGCGGCGATCCTGGTTTTCCGGGCATCAGCGGACCCGAGCGCCTGCCACCCGCAAAGATGCCGACATCTTTGATCGTACTCGAAACGCCAGGCTGGCCAATCGTTGATGCAATGGCCAAAACAGCTCTTGAGAAAACCTGCGAGCATCTGTCCGCTAAAGGCATCAAAATCCTGTCGCGTCACACCACGCCCCACGTGGAGCTTGTTGAAAAACTTCTCGAACGTTCCATGCCGCTGACACGGCTCATCAACGCGTTTGAATCGCGCTGGCCCTACAACGTGTATCACGACAAAGCAGCGCATCTGTTGTCTGAATCAGCGGCTGACCGCGTGGTCGAAGCCTTTGAGCTCACACTTGATGATTACCGCGCAGCCTTGATGGAACGCGAATCCATCCGCGCAACATTCAACACACTGTCAGGCATAGCGGACGCCTGCATCACGCTGTCATCGTCAGGTGCGCCGCCAGTCGGGTTTGAGACGACAGGCGATCCGATCTTCGTCGTGGCGGGCTCCATGCTGGGCGTGCCGGCCGTGACGCTTCCTGTTTTGGAAAGCGAAGGTCTGCCGCTGGGCCTGCAGATGCTGGGCTTCCTCAATCAGGACGCCACGCTCATCGCCCATGCGTCGGCGCTTCTTGATCAGATGACACCGAAATGACAGACGCGATGCCGTCAGGTTTGAGTGAACAGCAGGTTGGGCCGGTTGGCACACCGGAGATGGAAGCGTTGCGCATCTATCAGCCTGACCCTGATACGCTCGCGCGGTCCTATCCGGATTTGCATGATCACGTGCTCGCCTTGGCGCGTGAAGGGCTTCTCTACGTCGTTGATGAACCCATCAACAAAGATACCGAGATGCATCCGCTCGTGCGCTGGCAATATCGCGGCGGCATCCCGGAGCATCACCGCAAAGCATTTCTGTTCACAAAACCCACAGACAGCAAAGGCCGTTTGTATCCGATGTCGGTGCTGGTGGCAGGACTTGCTGCCACACCGGATGTCTATCGGGTTGGGTTTGGGCGTCCGCTAAACGAGATTGGTTCCACGTGGATCAAGGCGATGGCAAACCCCTTGCCGCCGCATCTCGTGACAAAAGCTCCGTGCCAGGACGTCGTGCGCATTGGGGCTGATCTTGATAAACCCTGTATGGCGCTTGATGGAATTCCAGTTCCAATCTCGACGCCGGGCTGGGACAACGCACCTTATCTGTCGGCGGGTCATTACATCACGAAGGACCCTGATACGGGCGTCCAGAATATGGGTAATTATCGCGGCCAATTAAAAGCGCCGCGCCGTCTGGGCATGAACCCGTCTGTCGAATTGCGCGCTGGCATTTATGCGCATTGGCTGAAGTACAAGGCGCGCGGCGAAAAGATGCCATGCGCCATTGTGCTCGGCTGTCCGCCAGCGGTCTCCTACACGGCTGTGCAAAAGATGCCGGAGCACCTTGACGAGCTCGCTGTCGCGGGCGGACTGGCGGGAGCTCCGATCAATGTCGTGAAAGCAAAAACCGTTGATCTTCTGGTGCCCGCTGAATCGGAGATCATCATTGAGGGCTTCATCGCCACCGACATGCTGGAGCCTGAAGCTCCATTCGGCGAGTCCCACGGCTACGTCAATTTGCAGGAATACAACGCCTATATGGATGTGACGGCGATCACGCATCGCAAGCATCCGATTGTCACATCGTTCATCAGCCAGGTCACGCCGAGCGAATCGAGCGTCATCCTCAAGGCCGCGATGGAGCCGGTGTTTCTCAATCATTTGCGCACGGGCCTTGGCATCAAGGGTGTCAAGCGCGTCGCCATGCATGAGCCGCTGACAAGCCTTTACGCCGTCATCGCACTTCAGTTTGAGCGCAACGTTCCCTCCACGGAAGTCTGGCGCGCCCTTTATGGCGCATCCACACTGCACCGCTTCGCAGGCAAGTGGATCATCGCGGTGGACGAGGATATCGATCCTGAAAATGCGGACGCTTTGTTCTGGGCGATGTCTTACCGCTGCCAGCCGCAGCACGATATGCGCGTGCTCGACCATAAGGACCCTGGGCATGGTCCGCGCGGCCCGAAGGATGACGGCGAGAGCGCATCGGTCTTGATCAACGCGCTGCTCAAGAACGATTTCGCGCCGGTTGCCCTGCCGAAAAAAGAGTTCATGCTGCAGGCAAAGGCCATTTGGGAACGTCTCGGGTTCCCGCCGATTGTGCCGCAGGCGCCATGGCACGGCTATGATCTGGGTGTCTGGCCTGCCAACCTCGAGCGTCAGGCCACGATGGCGACACGCAGCGAATATTTTGACTTTGGCGACGAGCTCATCGCCCAGCGCAGGTCAGACGTGTCGATGAATGATCCGGTGCCGCGTTCGGATGGCGAGTAACTTGCAAACCTGAAGGCTGAATTCAATTGGAGATGCTCATGATCCGCCAATCCCTGAAGTCAGCCCTTTTTGGTTGCGCTGCGCTTGTCACATCCATTGGCCTTTCGGCAGCATTGCAAGCTGCCGAGTTGAAGGTCTGGCGTCACGGTATCGTGGAAGCCAAAAGCGATTCTGGTTTCGTCTTCATGGCTGCCAAAAAAGGCTTTGGCGAAAAGCACGGTATCAATATCGATATTGTGCAATTCAAGGGCGATGCGCTGGCGCTGAAAGCCCTCATCTCCGGGGAGCTGGATAGCTACGAGGGAAGTCCGGGTGCGCCGATGATCGCATCGTCCCGCGGCGCGGATGTTAAAACCGTTGGCTGTTATTGGCCGGGGCTCACCTACGCAATCTTCGTGGGAAAAGATGTGCAGAAGCCGGAAGACTTGAAAGGCAAGGCGTTTGGCATTTCTTCGCCCGGCGCACTGCCAGATTTGTTCGCCAAAACCGTTCTGGAAAAATACGGAATTGCAAATTCCGACGTTCAATTTGCGGCCATGGGCAGCGATGCAGACCGATTCCGGGCCGTGTCCGCCGGCATTGTGCAGGCGGCCGCAGCGTCCACCGAATTCACGCCCATGCTGGAAAAGCAGGGTATCCGCATGCTGCTGCATGCACATGACGTCGCGCCAAACTATGTTCGCTTCTG
>CAIZGQ010000090.1 GCA_903932565.1 uncultured Hyphomicrobiales bacterium | reverse complement strand
TGTGTTCAGCTGGAACCGGATTGATCCTGGCAGCGCGGTCCTGCTCGATCATCTGCCCCCGCTGAGTGGTCAGGTTGCAGATTTTGGTTGTGGCATCGGCGTGTTGTCGAAAGCTGTGTTGACGTCCGCCAAAGTCACGCAGCTCACGATGGTCGATCTTGATCGACGCGCCATTGAGATGGCCAAGCGCAACATCACGGATGATCGCGCGCAATTTGTGTGGGCGGACGTGCGCGCACTGCCAACGCTTCTGACCTATGATTGTGTTGTGATGAACCCGCCGTTCCATGAAGGCGGACTTGAAAACCAGGCACTCGGTCAATCGTTCATCATGACAGCGGCGCGCGCTTTAAAAAACGGTGGTATCTGCTGGCTCACTGCCAATCGGCATTTGCCGTATGAAGCGATTTTAAAACCGCTGTTTCGGCGTGTGACGCTGATGGCCGAAGCGGACGGTTACAAAATCTATCAGGCGCAGAAGTGAGAGTTTGGTGATGAGCAAAATTCCCACCATGCGGCTTGATCGCCTGCTCAACAATCTGGGGTACGGGTCGCGGCGGGAAATTCACATCATGGCGCGCAACGGGCGGCTCAAGCTCGATGGGGGCATTCTGCAGGATGTGGAGCAGCGCGTTCCGTTAAGTGCGGAATTCGCCGCACGCCTCACCTTCAACGGCGAACCACTGGACCCGTTGCCGGGCGTGGTTGTGATGATGAACAAGCCGCTGGGCGTCACCTGCTCGCACAAGGACAAGGGGCCGCTGGTGTTTCACCTGTTGCCCGATCGCTGGCAGTTTCGTGAGCCGAAAATATCGGCCGTGGGCAGGCTCGACAAGGACACGTCCGGCCTCCTGCTGATGACGGATGATGGTGCCTTCCTGCATCAGGTCATTTCGCCAAAGCGCCATATTCCAAAGCGTTATCTCGCCACTTTGGACCGGCCGTTGCGGGGCAATGAGGCGGAGGTTTTTGCAAGTGGAACGCTGATGCTGGACGGCGAGGACAAGCCGCTGCTTCCAGCCCGGCTCGAGGTTCTCGCAAGCCATGAGGCTGCGATCACAATCACCGAGGGGCGGTATCATCAGGTGCGCCGGATGTTTGCCGCCATGGGCAATCATGTTGTCGCGCTGCATCGCGCGGCTATGGGCGGGCTGGCGTTGCCTGACGATCTCGCACCCGGTGAGATACAGGTGCTGAGCGATGCCGAACGTTTCATTGTGATGCGTGGCGAACATGATGTCTTGGGTGGAGATCAGGCATGAGCGAATTCGAGCGCTGGAATGCACGTTACGCCGTCGCGGATTATGTTTTTGGGGAAGCGCCGAATTACTTTCTGGCGTCCTGCAAGGCACTTCTTCCAAAATCAGGCACGGCGCTTGCGGTCGCTGATGGTGAAGGGCGCAACGGGGTCTGGCTGGCCGAGCAGGGTCTGGATGTGCTGTCGCTGGATTTTTCACCGGCAGGCCAAGCCAAAGCAAAAGCGCTCGCGGACAAGCGGGGTGTCACGCTCACGTTGCAGCAGGCGGATGTTCACAGCTACCAATATCCGCATGCTCAATACGATGTCGTGATTGATATTTTCACACAGTTCTCGACGCCGTCCGAACGCGCGCTGAAATGGGCAGGTGTGAAAAAAGCTTTGAAACCGGGCGGTCTTTTCATTCTGCAAGGCTATACGCCCAGGCAGCTTGCTTATGGCACGGGCGGCCC
>CAIZGQ010000089.1 GCA_903932565.1 uncultured Hyphomicrobiales bacterium | reverse complement strand
TCTCCCGCACTGAAGTGATGCTGCGGGCGCCCTGACTTGCGTGCTTCATCGCTGACGATCTCGCTCACGATTGGATCGACAACAGCCTTGCCATTTTCGTATTTATACCAGCCAGCAAGGGACTTTTGGCCAAGTCGCCCCATCTCACACAAGCGATCTGCAATACGCACATAACGCTCGGCAGGGTCACGCGTTGGCGCAAGGCGCTTGCGCAACGCCCAGGCAATTTCAAGCCCCGTCATGTCGAACGCTTTAAACGGCCCCATGGCGAGACCGAAGGCTTCCATTGCAGCATCAATGTCGTGGGGCAGCGCGCCCTCTTCCAATAGGAATTCGCACTGCTTGCGGTAAACAGCATAGATGCGATTGCCAATAAACCCCTGACAGACACCGGCCACAACGCTGATCTTGCGCAGCCGATGACCGACTGCCAACGCCGTTGCCAGCACCTGCGGCGAGGTGTGCTGCGAGCGCACAATCTCTAGCAAGCGCATAATGTTGGCTGGCGAGAAGAAATGCATGCCGACAACGCGCGCCGGATTGCTGATCCCCTCAGCAATGGCGTTGGGATCGAGATAACTTGTGTTGGTGGCCAGGATCGCATCGGATCGTACAATCTTGTCGAGCTTCGCAAACAGATCCTTCTTCACAGCCAGATCGTCGAACACTGCCTCGATGACAAGATCACAGGCTGATAGTGCCACAAGCTCCGCGCTGAAGCTGCTGCGCGCCACGTCCGCATCAAATGCGGCTTGCGACATGCGGCCTGATTTCAGATTGCGCTCAAGCAAGGCCATGACACGCTCGCGACCGCGCTGCATCGCATCCAGCGATTGCTCAACGATGATTGTGTTGTAACCCGCACTGGCCACTGCGACGGCAATGCCAGCCCCCATGAGTCCGGCCCCGACCACGCCAACCTGCGCGACATGAAGCGGCAAGACGTGCTCAAGCCCCGCAACCTTTGCAACGGCGCGCTCTGCGAAAAACACGTGCCGCAGCGCGCGGCCCTGATCGCTCACCATGAGGCGCAAAAACGTTTCACGCTCCAACGCAATGCCATCGGCCAGGGACAGCTCTGGCGCCCGCAACACAAGTTGTGCCGCCTCCAGAGGTGAAACTTGCCCCCGCGCCTGCTGTTGGATCGCCGCCAGTGCCGCTTGCGCAGCGACGTTGTCGAAGGCCGGGATCGCCAGCATGCCGCTGCGCCGCGGAATTGTGCCAACCAGCCGACGCGCCCGTCCAATCGCCACGAGCAGCAATTGATCGGGTTCGACGATGTCGTCGATCAGCCCCAGCTCATGGGCTTTTTTCGCAGAGATCGGCTTACCGGATGCAACCAGCTCCATCGCAGCCAGCACGCCCGCGAGGCGCGGTGTGCGCTGTGTGCCGCCCGCCCCCGGCACAAGGCCAAGGCGCACTTCAGGAAACCCGATTTGCGCCTCACTGGCTGCAATGCGTATGTGTGCGCCCAATGCGAGTTCCATCCCGCCGCCGAGTGCTGTGCCGTGGATGGCAACGACGATCGGCTTGGAGCAGGCTTCCAGCGCGTCGCAAACTTCAAACAGAATGGGGCTTGTTGGCGGTTTGCCGAACTCGCGGATATCTGCGCCTGCGGTGAAGGTGCGGCCCGCGCAGGCCAGCACAATCGCGCCAATGGCGGGATCGGCGTCTGCTGCCTCCACATGCGCCATAAGCGCCGCGCGCACCACCTGCGACGCCGCATTGACGGGTGGAAAATCAATCGTGAGGACGGCCACCGGACCTTCCAAAACCCGCGTCACGGGAGACGTATCACTGAGCATCACTTGGTCCGTTTCAGATTCGTCAAGGCTCAGACGCCAAGCCAGCGATGAATGAGCGTGTCATCACTGCGCAGCTTGTCTGTCGATCCTTCAAAGACAATCTCGCCCTTGGCGAGGATGACGTGGCGATCTGCAAGATCAAACAAATCCCGCAGATTCTTATCAACAATCATGGTGGCAATATGAGCTTGTGCCACCCGACGCAAGATCGACCAGATCTCGTCCCGCATCTTGGGCGCCAGGCCCTCGGTTGCCTCATCCAGCATGAGGAGGCGCGGATTTGTCATCAGAGCGCGGCCGATGGCCATCATCTGCTGCTCGCCGCCGGACAATTGATTGCACCAATGTTTGCGACGTTCCGCCAGACGCGGAAACACGTCGTAGATACGCTCGAGTGGCCACAGATTGCGGCCCTTGCTGTCCGCGCGCGCGCCAAGCGTCAGGCTTTCCTCGACGCCGAGATTTGGGAAAAGCCCTCGCCCTTCCGGCACGAGTGCGATGCCGGCGCGGGCAATGGACGCCGTGCGATCGCCGGTGATGTCATGGTCCCCAAATAGGATGCACCCCTGCGGCCCGGGTGGCAGCAGACCCATAATGGTGCGCAGCAGCGTCGTCTTTCCCATGCCGTTGCGGCCAAGCAGGCCGATTGTTTCGCCAGGCGCCACATGCAGGGATACATCGCGCAGGATTGTCGCCCGGCCATAGCCAGTTGTGATATGCGAACACACAAGAAGTGGCTTTGCAACAGGAGCAAGTTCAGAAAGCTGCACACTCATGGCGACGCACCAATGAGCTCGAAACTTCCCAGGTATGCTTCGCGCACAGCGGCGTCGGCGCGGATCTCATCCGGCGCGCCATGGGCAATCAGCCGCCCGTTGACGAGCACGGCAATCGTGTCAGCGACAGCAAACACCGCGTCCATGTCGTGCTCGATCAACACGATCGTGTGGTTGGTGGCGAGGCCCCGCAGCAGTGCCGTCAGCCGTTGCGTTTCTTCGGGACCAGCGCCGGCCAAAGGCTCATCGAGCAGCAGCGTGTGGGCCCCATTGGCGAGCAGCATGGCAATCTCAAGCTGGCGCTGTTCGCCATGGGAGAGTTCGCGCGCCAGTCGATCGCGGCGATCCTCCAAGCCCGTGGCCCGCAATGCCATCTCGACGCCCGATGCTGCCAAAGGCCCCGCCTGCGCTGCAATCAGGCAATTCTCTTCAACGGTGAATGCGCTGATAATGTTGGTGCGCTGAAACGAGCGGCCAATGCCAAGCCGCGCCCGCCGATGCACAGACAGCGACGTCACATCCACGTCACCGATGCGGATGCGGCCCGCTGTTGGCGCAAACGTGCCCGACAGGAGATTTGTGAATGTTGTCTTGCCGGCGCCATTGGGCCCGATGATGGCGTGCACCTTGTTGGGCTCGAAGGAAATCGTAATGCCATCATTGGCAATCAATCCGCCAAACACCTTGCCCAACCCGGCAACGCTTAACACGGGCGCTGCGTGAACAGCGCAGTCCATGGGCGCTGTCTTGATGTTTGTTCCGCCAATGCGTGGCACAAAACGCGGCAGCCATCCTGCGAGCCCCTGCGGGGCGGCAAGCACTGCGCCGATCAGAAGAAGCCCCATGGCGATGGGCCAATGATCGGAAATCTGCGGTCCGACAACAGCCGAATTCTTCAGCGTTTCTTCAAGTGCGTTGTAAACCAGCGCGCCCAACGCCGAGCCATAGAGCGTGCCGACACCACCCAGCACAACCATCATGATGGCAAGACCCGATTGCCGCCAGCCGAGCAATTCCGGCGGCACAAAACCATCGATGGCGGCAAACAGCGCGCCCGCCAATCCTGCCAGCGCACCGGCGATGATGAAGATCGCAAGCTTGTAGATGTAGGTGTTGAATCCAAGCGCACGCATGCGCTCTTCATTCCAGCGGATGCCCTGCAACACATGGCCAAAGGATGAACGCACAAGCCAGAACGACAGGCCATATACGATCACCAGACAGCCGAGCGAAAGCCACAGCAGGGCAGCACGATTGGAGAGATCGAGCAGCGAAGTCTCACCGATGACAAGCTCAGGCTTGATGTTGATGGAGGCCCCATCCGAGCCACCTGCAATGCGCGTGTCATGGAACAGCGCATACAGCATCTGGCTTGCAGCCAGCGTCACCATGATGAAGTAAAAACCCTTGTTGCGGACAGCGAATGCGCCGATCAACGCCGCCCCACCCGCCGCCAGCGCGATGGCCACAGGAAACGCGATCAACACATTCGCAGACTCAGCCTCCGGCGACATGAAATAGACGCCATAGGCACCAAGCCCAAAGAAGGCCGCATGCCCGAAGGACACGAGCCCCGTGATGCCGATGAGCAAGTCCAGGCTCACCACCATCATCGCGACAATCACGATGCGCGTTGCAAACTTGATGGCGTACGGTCCTGCAACGTCCGGCGGCATGATCGGCAAGAGTGCGACCAGGCCCAACAGAATGAGCAGCAGTGCCATGACGCCAAGATGGGGACGACGCAGCATGTCTACGCCCGCCCAAAGAGACCAGCGGGGCGAACCACCAGCACCACGGCCATCAGCGCATAGACCATGACACTGGCAAACCCTGGCAAGAGCATCTTGCCGAATGCGTCAGCAATGCCAATCAGCAGCGCACCGATAAAAGCCCCGCGAATCGAGCCCATGCCGCCGATGACCACGACGACAAACGACACGATGAGCACACGCTCGCCGATGCCGGGATAGACACTTTCGACAGGTGCGGCGAGCATGCCAGCAGCCGCCGCCAGCATGGTGCCAGCTGCGAAAACCAGCCGAAACAGAAGGCGTGAATCAAAGCCGAGAAGTTCCAGCATTTCCCGATTGGATTCCCCTGCACGAATGAGACGGCCGATTTTTGTGCCCGTGATGGTGATGAGCATGACGAGCGCCAGGACGAGGCAGATACCCGTCAGCACAAGGCGGTAAACTGGATAGGCGAGTGTCGCCGTGAGACGAATGGAGCCGCTCAAGAAATCCGGCACGGGAACCGCGTGCGGGTATGAACCCCACACGATGCGCTGCACTTCATTGAAAATGAGGATCAGCGCAAAGGTGAGAAGCACCTGCTGGAGATGATCGCGCTTGTAGAGATGGCGTATAAATATCCACTCGATGGCGGCCCCAAACGCAAACGCAAGCGGCAGGCCAAGCGCGAGTGCCAGGAAGATATTGCCTGTGATGCTCGTTAGTGTCAGCGCGAGATAGGCCCCCAGCATATAGAACGAGCCATGGGCGAGATTGATGATGCCGAGGATACCAAAAACAAGCGTCAGGCCACTCGCAGCGAGGAACACAACCAGCCCATATTGGATGCCGTTGAAGAGTTGAACGAGGGCCAGTTCCATGGGGTTGGCTTACAGTCTTGAGATTGACGTCATATTGAAAAAATTCCGGCCCAGATCTGGGCCGGAATGATGTTGGCTTCAAGCGAAATATGTGTCGCGTGACCTCAAACCTCAAACCTCAAACAAGCTTGCAGCCCTTGCCGCTGTCGGCGAGCGCTGTTGCCGCAACGCCCAGATACCGATTTTCGCCGCCCTTCAGCTCGCGCACGTAAAAATTCTGCACCGGGTTGTGCGAGGGCGAGAGCTTGAAGGGGCCGCGCGGACTGTCGAAGGATGCAGCACTCATGGCCGCAAACATCTCCTTGCGCTTGCTCACATCACCATTGACGGCTGTGAGGCCAATGCCAAGCAGGTGCGCCGCATCATATCCCTGCACAGAATAGACATCCGGCATAACCTGGAACGCATCGTTGTAGGCCGCACGAAATGCTTTGTTGGCGGGGTTATCCAGCGAGTCGACATAATGCAGCACGGTCTTGATGCCATCGCCAGCCGGACCAACAGCTTTCTCGACGCCGTCTGTCAGAAAGCCGACACCCCAGAGCGGAACTGTCTCATTGAGCTTGGCGCCCGCATAATCCTTGATGAACTTCGCCGCTCCGCCACCAGCAAAAAAGGCATACACTGCTTGCGGTTTTTGCGCAGCGATCTCGGCCAGCGCGGACTGGAACTCAACATCTGGGAATGGCACGTAGATTTCTTTGAGGATCTTGCCGCCACCTGCCAAAAAAGCTTCCTTGAAGCCAGCCGCACTTTCTTCGCCGGCTGAATAGCGCCATGTGATGATGGAGGCTTCCTTAATGCCCGCGTCAATCATCGCCTTGCCGGTGGCAAAGGCGGGTTGCCCGTTGGCGAATGAGGAGCGGAAAATATTGTCCGCGCACAAGCCGCGCGTGATGAGATCAGCACCTGCATTGGGCACAATGGTCGGCAGGCCCGCCTCGCGCGCAATTTTCGCCATGGCAAGCGCGACGCCCGAATGCACCGTGCCAATGAGCACATCGACCTTGTCGCTCAGCACGAGCTTGTTGGTGAGTTCGGTTGCCTTTGTTGGCTCGGATTCGTCATCCACTTTGACGAATTCAATTTTGCGCCCAGCCAGCGCACCATTGTTCTGCTTCACATAAAGATCAATGCCGCGCGTGATGGCTTCACCAAGTTGCGCATAGGTGCCGCTGTAGGGGAGCATAAGGCCGACCTTGAGGCTGCTTGACTGCGCCCAGGCCGGAGCGATCAG
>CAIZGQ010000088.1 GCA_903932565.1 uncultured Hyphomicrobiales bacterium | reverse complement strand
GTGTCGGTTAAAAAGGGCTTTTGCTCGTGCTGAATGTTGATGCCATGCGCAAGGCCGACAAGGCGGATACGCAGGACGGTGCAGCTGTCGCAACCTCGAAGCCGCCTGTGGTCGAAGTGCTGTCGGCCTCCAAAACCTTTGGCGATGGGACGCAGGCCTTGGCGCCTGTTGACCTGACGATTCAGGATGGCGAATTCCTGACGCTGATCGGTCCGTCCGGATGCGGAAAAAGCACGCTGCTCAAGCTCATCGCCAAGCTGATTGAGCCGAGCGACGGGCGCCTTGTATGGTGGCGTGGCGGGTTCGATCAGGTCGGCTCGGACGGCAAAAAGCTCGCTTTCGTGTTTCAGGACGCGACACTGATGCCCTGGGCGCGCATTGGCACCAATGTGCGCCTGCCGCTTGATCTGGCCGGCATGGCGAAAGATGTGTCCGAGCCAAAGGTCGCTGATGCGCTGGCCCGCGTTGGGCTTGAATCGTTCGCCAAACATTATCCGCGCCAGTTGTCGGGCGGTATGCGCATGCGTGCATCCATTGCACGTGCGCTGGTCACCAATCCTGATCTGCTTTTGATGGATGAGCCGTTTGGTGCGCTCGATGAATTCACGCGCAACAAGCTGGATGCCGATCTGCTGGATCTGTGGTGGGAAAAAAAGCTGACGACGGTTTTCGTCACGCACTCGATTTATGAGGCTGTGTTTCTGTCAACCCGCGTCGCGGTTATGGCGGCGCGGCCGGGGCGTATCTTCAAGATCATGAACATCGACGAGCCGATGCCGCGCGACGAACGCTTTCGGGAATCGCCACGCTTTGCGGATCTTTGCCGCCAATTGTCAGGCTGGCTCGCCGATGCGTCATTACCGGCTGCGCGCGCATCTCATGGAGATCAGGCCCTATGAAGCCGCTGATGGAATCAGACCGTTTCGTGCGCGTCGCAGCTCCACTCGTCGTTGGAGTCCTGCTAATCGGCTTGTGGGAACTCGGCTGCCGCTACTGGAACGTGCCGGTCTTTCTGTTTCCCAAACCCACCGACATCTATGCATCACTCAACAAGGATTTTCCCTCCTTGCTGCGCGCTCTACTGGTGACGCTGAAAGTCACATTCGAGGCGTTCTTCTTTGCGGTTTTGCTCGGCACGCTCATCGCGTTTCTCTTCGTGCAGAGCAAGTTTATCGAGGTCAGCTTCTTTCCGTATGCCGTGCTGCTGCAAGTGACGCCGATTGTTGCCATCGCGCCGCTGATCATCATTCTGGTGAAGAACACGCAGTTTGCCCTGACCGTCTGCGCCACGCTGGTCGCCCTGTTTCCGATGATTTCCAACACGACAATTGGCCTGCGCACGGTCGATCAGGGCCTGCAGAACCTGTTTTTGATGAACAAGGCGAGCCGAACCTCGACCCTGCTGCGCCTGCGTATTCCCAGCGCCCTTCCCTATTTCTTTGCAGGTCTGCGCATCTCAAGCGGCCTTGCCTTGATCGGTGCGGTCGTCGCCGAGTTTGTCGCGGGCACGGGCGGGCGCAGCTCTGGCCTCGCGTTCGAGATCCTGCAATCGGGCTTCCAGCTCGACATTCCACGCATGTTTGCGGCGCTCATCCTGATTGCCGTGGCAGGTATCTTGATGTTCGCGTTAATGGCTGCACTCTCAAAGCTGGCGCTGGGCGGCTGGCATGAGAGCGAGATTTCTGCCGAGCGCTGACAGTCGCCCGACCAATGCGAACCCACATCATGCGGCGGCACAACACGCATCCAAACGCCACGTGCGCGTGCTAAATCTATCGTCAGAATTTGGAACTCAGCCGAGACCACATCATCATGAGTGATACGGATACAAAACCGCAGACCAAGAAACTGAGCCCTGCGATCGAGGCGCTGCTGCGTGACATTGACGGCGTGCCAGTCCTGCTCGACGGCCCCAGCGTTCGGCGGAAATCGCGCGACTACTTCTGGTATTCGCCAATCCTCAACGAGCAACTGGTGGCAAAGTTTGCCGATGTGATTGTCGTCCCGCGCGATGAGGCCGATGTGGTGCGCGTGGCCTCCGCCTGTGCCCGCCATGGGGTGCCGCTCACGCCGCGCGGCGGTGGCACGGGTAATTATGGGCAGTGCGTGCCGCTCGAAGGCGGTGTTGTGCTCGACCTGATCAAGATGAATCAGATCCTGTCGTTTGAGCCAGGGCGGATCAGCGTCGAGCCCGGTGCCAAGCTGGTGGAGATCGACACCCACATGCGGCCCAAGGGCTGGGAGCTGCGCATCCATCCCTCCACCAAACGGACCGCCACCATGGCAG
>CAIZGQ010000087.1 GCA_903932565.1 uncultured Hyphomicrobiales bacterium | reverse complement strand
GGGAGCGATGTGCTCCTTCATGTGCTCGATTCCTCAAAAACAGGTGTCGCCGGCGTCAGCCGCGAGGCCGCAGCGCGGATTGCAGCAGCAGCGCCCGGCCGTGTCACGGTTCTCGTTGATGCCTGCCAGATGCGGTGCGCCCCCGCGCGCGTGCAGTCGGATTTGCACCAGGGCTTTCTTGTGATGGTGACGGGGTCAAAATTTGCTGGCGGACCGCCGTTTGCGGGCGCCTTGCTTTTGCCCGGCGCATTGATGCCGCGCTTTGCTGCGGGAGCCAATTTGCCGCGCGGGATTGGCGCATATTCTGCCGCACTCGACTGGCCAGCGCGCTTGCGCGAACGCTTTACGGGGGTTTTTACCTCGCCCGCCAATCTTGGGCTCGGGTTGCGGTGGGAGGCGGCGCTCGCCGAACTGGAAACCTTGGCGACAATTCCGCTGAGCCTGCAGGGTGCAATCTTCACGTCGTTTGCGCATGAAGTGGTCGAGCGCGTCAATGCACGGCCCTGGCTTCGAATTCTGGATGGCAACCATCCGCGTCTTCCCGATGGCCGCCCGCGGACCATCCTGCCGCTTGTCATGGTCGATCACCCGACCCCGGAAGCTGCTGGCATCATTCATCGCAAGCTCCGCGCGCCAGTTACGCCCGGCGATGGGCTTGCGAATTGCCACGTCGGCCAACCGGTCTCGCTTGGCGGGGCGGCAGCACTTCGTCTTTGCGCATCCGCGCCGATGGCCAATCTTGTGGCGGAGCGCATGTCAGCCGGATATTCGCTGCGCGGTGCCATGGCCCCTGTGCGAGAGGATCTTGATCGTCTCTTTGCCAAGTGGTCTTTGATCCGCGACCGCATTTTCAAATCGTCCGACATCAGCTCGGTCCAAGAGTTCAACTGATGGCCAAACTGCAAGGCGAACCCGATCTTGATCCAACGGATTGGGATCAGTTTCGCGCACAGGCTCATCAGGCGCTTGATCTGATGATCGATAACATTGCGACTGTTCGAGACCGTCCCGTTTGGGTCGAGACGCCCGCAGACGTGAAGGCCAGTTTTCGCACGCCAGCACCAAAGCGCGGGCGCGACATGGCCGATGTCGTCGCCGATGTTTTCGAAAAGATCGTTCCCTACAGCAATGGAAATCGACATCCGCTATTCATGGGCTGGGTTCACGGCGCTGGCACGCCAGCGGGCATGGTTGCGGAGATGTTGGCCGCAGGCCTCAATTCCAATTGCGGTGGGCGCAACCATGTGGCGCACGATATCGAACATCAAGTCACGCGCTGGATGGCGAAAGCGTTTGGCTTTCCCGACGATGCATCCGGACTTTTTCTCACCGGCACCTCCATGGCGAATTTTCTTGCCGTGCTGGTCGCGCGCACAAAAGTGCTTGGGCAGGACGTGCGTACCTCTGGATTGAAAGATCACGCGCAGCTTGTGGCCTATGCCTCGTCCGAGGCGCACGGCTGCGTGAAGCAGGCGTTTGAACTCAGCGGTATCGGGTCGGCAAATCTGCGCATTATTCCCGTCGACCAGCAGGGCGCGATGGTCATAGGCGCGCTGGCAAGGCAGCTTGCAGCAGACCGCAACGCTGGCTTGTTGCCCTTCATGGTGGCTGGCACGGCGGGCACTGTGAACACTGGCGCATTTGATGATTTAACGGCGATCGCGGACCTCGCAGCGGCCGAAAACCTCTGGTTCCACGTGGACGGCGCGTTCGGCGCGCTCGCAGCCTTGTCGCCCGCACTGGCATCCCGTGTGAAGGGAATGGAGCGCGCCGATTCCATCGCGTTTGATTTCCACAAATGGGCCCATGTGCCCTATGACGCCGGGTTTCTCTTGGTGCGCGACGCCAAGGTGCATCGCGAAACGTTTGCAAGCCCGGTTGCTTATCTCAGCCGCGCGCCACGCGGTCTGGCATCTGGTGAAGACTGGCCTTGCGATTATGGCCCGGATCTCTCACGCGGCTTTCGGGCGCTCAAGGCGTGGTTTACATTTCAGGTCCACGGCATGAGCCAGATTGGGGCCTGCATGGAACATTGTTGCGCCATCGCGACCTATCTGGCCAATCGCATTGAAGGGTCTGCGCGCTTTGAAGTGCGGGCACCTGTGGCGCTGAACATCGTCTGCATCGGCGTGAAGGGCAGCGAGGATGGCGCGCTGGAGCGCGAGCTCGTCATGGCGCTGCATGAATCAGGCGAGGCCGTCCCATCTCTGACGGTGCTCGAAGGACGTCCGACCTTGCGTTGCGCCTTCGTCAATCATCGCACAACGTTCGCCGATGTGGATCATTTCCTGGATCAGCTGGAGCAGTGCGCAGATCGCCTGACAGCGCAGCCTTGATAAGGCTTTGGTAATTGTCGCGTGGCACAATCATAAGTATTGATTAACCATGTGAGACGTTTGATGGCCGAGCCCCTGCGCAAGCGCGCCCCCGAATCCGCGCAAGTTCAAGACGAACCAGCTGCAAAAACCCTTGCAGTTTCGCATGCGGCACCCGAGGCGTCTGCTCTCGCCGCGATGCCGCGCATGAGTGCTGAAACCGGCAAGAGCCCGATGGCTTTGATGCGCGATTATGCAGCGCTCGCTTTTGGCCCGGGCAAGGTTTCACTGCCCGATTATGTTCGCCTGCGCCTGTTTGATGAGTCCTTCTGGGCCGGTCAGGACCGTCGCGCCGTGGTTGGCCAGCGCAGAAACCGTGATCTCGTTGTCGAAGCCAATTGGCGCCACGATTGGTATGGGATGACGTCCAACAAGATTGCGTCGTCGCAATATCTGGCAGCATTCGGCCTGCCGACGATTCCCTTACGCGCGATTTACGCACCTAATATGCAGCGCGAGTCGTGGCTCGTCATCCGCGACGCTGAAGCGCTGCAACACTTCCTGCTGGACCCGGAAAACTATCCGCTGTTCGGCAAGCCTGCTGAAGGAAACCAGAGTCTTGGCTCTGTTGGCCTGACGCGCTGTGAGCCGGACACCGGCATGCTGATCCGCACGGACGGTTCGAAAATCTCCGTGACCGACCTCATCGCCGATATCAACAATCATTACGCAGACAACGGATATGTTTTGCAGCCGCTGATGGCACCGCATGACGATATCATCAAGCTCGCAGGTCGAAAGCTTGCAACGTCGCGCATTGTGACCATCGCAACCGAGGATGGACCGAAAATTTTCCGTGCCTCCTGGAAAGTCCCCGTTGGCTCCAATGTGGCGGACAATTATTGGCGCAGTGGCAATCTGCTTGCTGGCCTTGATCTGGCGACCGGCAAGGTCCTACGGGCCACATCCAGCACCGGCTTTGATCTCGTCAATGTCACGCATCATCCTGATACGGGCGAACATTTGATCGGTGCCGCGATCCCGAACTTTGCACAGATGAAGGAGATCGCGCTGGAAGGCGCACGTCTCATGCGCCACTTTTCTGTCATTGGCTGGGACATGGCCTCAACGCCAGCCGGTCCGATGATTGTCGAAATGAACGAGACACCGGACCTGTTTCTCAACCAATTGGCCGATCGCTTTGGCGTGCTCGACGCCGATTGGACAGCCTTCATGCGGTTTCAGAAAACACGGTCAGAGGCGTTTGTGAAAAAGATGAAGGCTGATATCGCCGCGCTTTGAAGGCGTGCGTGCCGCTCAGCCGTTCGCCTGCGGTGCTTCGACATTCGGGATGATCTGATCCAGAAAAAGATCAAGATCCGTGGTGACGAAATCAATGTGGGCGGCGTCGGCTCCGGCGATATCCCACGGATCGCGATGATCAACCCCACCTTGTTCGGGCACAATCAAGGTCGTGATCATGCCACGCGCATGCGGCACGACGAGGTTGTGCGAGATATCTTCAAACATCGCAGCTGAGGCAGGATCGACACCATGTTTGTCGAAAAACGTCTCATAGGTTTGTGGCGCGGGTTTCGGGGTAAGACCCGCCGCGACGATGTCGAAAATGTCCTCAAACATATGGTCAATCCCAAGCGCCCGCGCGGTCTCCAGTGCGTGGTTGTGCGATCCATTTGTGAGAATCAACTTGCGTCCGGGCAAGGCTGCGATGGAGCGGGCGAGATTGTGATTGGGTGCGAGTGACGAGCGGTCGATGTCGTGCACGAAATGCAAAAAATCATCCGATGAAATCGAATGCTCTTCCATCAGACCGTTCAGCGTCGTGCCATAGCGCTTGTAGTAATATTTTTGCAGCGCGCGGGCCGATAACCCGTCGAGTCCGAAAAGATGCGCGAGAAACATGGTGATGCGCGCATCGATCTTCGGCCAGAGATCCGAGCTTGCCGGATAGAGCGTGTTATCGAGATCAAACACCCACGTCCGCACATGCGAAAATCGCGACTGCAGCGCGGCGAGATCCAGAGCAGGTTTTGCCAACGGGCCGTTCGAAACTGCCATGGTGGTGGTCGCTGCAGACGGCTCATCTGCAGCGACCTTTGTGCGGTCACGACGTTGGGGCTCATCCATCACTTTGTGATCAACGTGCCAGCGCCATGGTCCGTGAGCAATTCCACAAGCACGGCATGTGGCACCTTGCCGTCGAGAATGACCACACCTTCGACGCCTTGCTCCAGCGCGTAGATGCAGGTCTCGACTTTGGGAATCATGCCGCCGGTGATCGTGCCATCGGCGATCAGATCGTGGATCTGCGCAATGCTCAGCTCCTTGATCAGATTTTTGTCCTTGTCGAGAACACCCGGCACGTCGGTCAGAAACAGCAGGCGCTTGGCGTTGAGCGCGCCCGCAATCGCACCGGCAAATGTGTCCGCGTTGACGTTGTACGTTTCGCCATCCGCGCCTTGTGCCACGGGCGCAAGCACGGGAATGAGTTCGCGTCCCAGAACCTGATCAAGCACCGTGGTGTCGACTTTATGCGGCTCGCCAACAAACCCAAGGTCCACTTGCTTCTGTTCGCCGGTGACGGGATCACGAACCGAGCGCAGCGCTTTGGTCGCGGTGACCATGTTGCCGTCCTTGCCGCAAAGCCCGATGGCCCGGCCACCTTCAGCATTAATAAAGCCGACGATCTGTTTGTTGATGGAGCCTGCCAGCACCATCTCGACAACCTCGACCGTCGCGCGATCGGTGACGCGCAGCCCCGCCTGAAACTCGGACTTGATGCCAAGCTTGGCGAGCATCGCGCCGATTTGCGGTCCGCCGCCATGCACGACAACCGGGTTCACACCTGACTGTTCCAGCAAGACGATGTCGCGGGCAAAGTTGCGGGCAACTTGCTCGTCGCCCATGGCGTGGCCGCCGTATTTCACAACGACGGTCATGTCGTCGTAGCGCAGCATGTGCGGCAGCGCCTGCATCAGGATTGCAGCCTGCTCCTGGGGGCTTCCACGGAGTGTCTCGTCAGACTTGGTCATGGATGTTTCGCATCTTCGCGGCTTCAGGATTTCATGTCATGCAGATGATACGGCATCGAGATGTCCGCATCATGAAAGGGCTTTAAGCGTAGAGCGTCTTGTAGGTGTCGCGCAGCACATTCTTCTGGACCTTGCCCATCGTATTGCGCGGCAGGTCGTCAACGAAGATGATTTTCTTGGGCTGCTTGAATTTCGCAAGCTGGACTTCAAGCGCTGCCGTGATGGATTTCTCGTCAATCGTGGCTCCTGCGGTGCGCACAACGACAGCGGTCACGCCTTCGCCGAAATCCTTGTGCGGCAGGCCGATGACCGCACTTTCGAAAACGCCAGCCAAGCTGTCGATCACGTCCTCGACCTCTTTGGGATAGACATTGAAGCCGCCCGTGATCACGAGATCCTTGCCACGTCCAACGATGTGGACGTAACCCTTCTCGTCAATCTTGCCAAGATCACCGGTGATGAAGAAGCCATTGCGGAATTCGGACGCGGTCTTCTCGGGCATATTCCAATAGCCCTTGAAGACATTGGGGCCTTTGACTTCGATCATGCCAATCTCGTTGCTGGCGAGCGGCGTGCCTGTGTCGGGCTCCGTGACTTGAACGCTCACGCCGGGCAATGGCAGGCCAACCGCACCAGGAACACGGTCGCCCACATAGGGGTTCGACGTGTTCATGTTTGTCTCAGTCATGCCGTAGCGTTCGAGGATCGCGTGGCCCGTCCGGGCATTCCATTCGCGATGTGTTTCAGCCAGCAACGGCGCAGAGCCCGACACGAACAGGCGCATATGGGCTGTCAGGTCACGCGTCAGCTCGGGGCGTTGCAGCAAGCGCGTGTAAAACGTCGGCACGCCCATCATGCAGGTGGCGCGCGGCATCAGCCGCAACAATTCGGCCGGGTCGAGCTTGGGCAGGAAAAACATGCTGCCGCCTGCCAGAAGCAGCGTGTTGGTGGCCACGAACAATCCATGCGTATGATAGATCGGCAACGCGTGCAGCAGCACATCGTCGGCGGTCATCCGCCAGACCTCGACCAATGTCGCGGCGTTCGAATACAGATTATCGTGCGAGAGCATCGCACCTTTTGAGCGCCCCGTTGTCCCCGATGTATAGAGGATCGCGGCGAGATCATCCGGACCGCGCTCGACATCCTGGAAACTTGGGCCGGACGCATCGGCCTTTGCGACCAATGTGCCGTCTTGCGCAACGCCGAGTGTCTCCACATGGCGCACGCCGGATTTGGTGGCGACTGGAGCCAAGCTATCCAGGCGATGGGGTTCGCAGACAAACACGCTGGCACCGGCATCGCTCAGAAAATATGAGACTTCGGCCGGTGTGTAGGCCGTGTTGAGCGGCAGGAAGATCGCACCGGCACGCAGACACCCCAAATACAGCAGCAAAGCTTCCGGCGATTTCTCGACTTGAACCGCGACCCGGTCGCCGGGCGCGACTCCAAGGCTGGCTAGCGCACCTGCCATGCGAGCAGAACCATCGGCGAGCTCGCCGTAGGTCAGCTTTCGGCCGTCACCCGTCTCAAGAAACACTTTGTCCGGCGAGGGGAAGCGACGTTGGATTTGATCGTAGAGAAATGCGGGCATCGGAATCTTCAATTGTTGGCAGGAACAGCAGGCGAATTCACGGGCCGTGGCTTCTGGGTCTTCAGCATCTTGCGAACAGAACTGGCGGCGACAACATCTCCAACATTGGCGAAGGCCTCATGGTTGGCTTCGATTTTGTCGAGGTCGTAGAGATAATTGACCATGATGCCGGCCGATTCCCGCAGGCCTTTGGGGGAAAGATCGCCCAGCCAATTGATGCGTTCGAGCCGCGCGCCATTCCCAAGATGGAAACGTGCGACCGGATCGACCACCCGGCCCTTGGAGTCGCGCGTTTCCAGAAAGTACTGCGCGGCGAGAGGCTCGAGAAAAGCTTTCATATCGCTAACAATCGTGGATTCGGTGACCCAGTCCGGCGTATCGAGCTTTTCGATCAGCTTCGCCTGGCCCGGCCCGGACGCCAGTGCGAGTTTTTCCTTCTTCAACCAGCGCATGAACCCAGGCACCGGCGACAGCGTGACGAAGGTGGACAGACGCGGCAGTTCACGCCGCAATTCCTCGACAACCTGTTTGATCAGAAAATTGCCAAACGAAATGCCGGCGAGGCCATGCTGGCAATTTGAAATGGAATAAAACACGGCCACGCGGGCGTCTTTCAACGGCGTGACATTTCGATCCTCAGACAGCAGCGGCTGGATTGCGCCCGGAATTTGGGCCGAAAGCGCCACTTCCACGAAGATCAGGGGCTCGTCGACGAGGGCCGGATGAAAGAAGGCGTAGCAACGCCGATCCGGCGGATCGATCCGGCGGCGCAAATCGTCCCAATCCTTGATGGCGTGGACGGCCTCATACTTGATGATCTTTTCCAGCACGATTGCCGGCGAGGCCCAGTCAATCCGGCGCAGAACGAGAAAACCGCGGTTGAACCACGAGCTCAGAAGATGACTGAAATCGATATCCAGAATTTTGAGCGCCGGGTTCTTCTCGATGATGGGAAGCAAGTCGGCGCGCATCTCCACGAGTGCAGCCGTGCCACCCGGCGCGCGGTTCAACCGGCGCAGCAATTCCTGACGACGTGGTTCGGACGCGTAATGCAGATCAGACGCGGCAGTATCGGAATTCGTCTCAGAGAGCCTTTTGATCGCGGACGTCATGCGCGCGCGATCCGGCCCAAAGTCGTGCGCGAGCGTTTCGAAGAATTTTTGGCGCTCCGTCTCATCAAGCGCGGCGTAGCGGTCGAGCACTTCGCGTCCAAGCGCGGTGCCGGAGGCTTCGCCGCGTCCCGACAACAGGCGCTGGCAAAGTTCAATCGTGCCGGGCAGCCCTTCGGCACCCGGTTGTTCGCCGATAACGCCATCCAGAAGGCTGCGCCCGCGCTCCGCGATGGAGCCCATCAATTCAGACAGGAATGTCGTGTTCACAGATACCGCCATAAGCTGTGCTCCTGCTGATAGCCTGTATCACAGCGCTCGGCTTCGACGCTATCCTGCACCGAGCAGTCCTAGACTGTCGAACCTCGTTTGCCGTCGAGCACCGCAGTGTAAAGCGCCAGCG
>CAIZGQ010000086.1 GCA_903932565.1 uncultured Hyphomicrobiales bacterium | reverse complement strand
TGGAAGTGGACGACGAGACCAATCTGGTCTTCGAAGGACTTTGCGCCTTTGCCGACCCGCCCAAGGCAACAGCCGCAGCCGCCATTGCGCGGCTCGCCGCTGCAGGCATCTCGGTGAAAATCCTGTCGGGCGATGATCCCGTTGTGGTTGAGCGATTGGCTGGGCTCGTCGGCCTGCGCACCGACAAAGTTCTCAGCGGCAGCGATATCGCGGGCCTCAGTCATGACGCGCTCGCGGTACAGGTTCGGTCAGTGGATGCCTATGGTCGGCTCGCGCCCGACCAGAAGTTCCGGATCGTCAAGGCGCTCCAGGCCAGTGGCGCTGTTGTGGGCTATCTTGGGGACGGCATCAACGATGCGCCCGCGCTGAAAGCCGCGGATATCGGTCTGTCGGTCGACGGCGCAACAGGCGTCGCGCAGGCGGCCGCCGACATGATCCTGCTGTCGTCCGATCTCGCAGTTGTTGCCGATGGTGTCGATGAGGGGCGACGGACGTTCGCCAATATCCTCAAATATGTCCGGATGGGTGCCAGCTCCAATTTCGGCAATATGATCTCGATGGCAGTCGCGTCGATCGCTTTGCCCTTCCTGCCGATGCTGCCGACACAGATCTTGCTCAACAACCTGCTCTACGATCTCTCCGAGATCGGTATCCCTTTCGACACGGTGCGCCCCGAAGCAACCGCGCAGCCGCAAGTTTGGGACATGAACGGTCTATTGCGTTTTGCTGCCGTTCTTGGACTTCTGTCCTCGCTGTTTGATTTGATCACCTTTGGGACACTGATCTGGATTTTCAAGGCATCCCCCAACGAGTTCCGCACGACGTGGTTCCTGGAATCGATGGCAACGCAGATCCTCGTTATCTTCATCATCCGCACCAATGGGCGCCCCTGGGCCGATCTGCCGAGGCCAATCCTGACTGCGACGTCACTGGCGGCCCTGCTGTTCGCCATGGCCCTGCCCTTCACGCCAATCGGCGTGTGGTTCGGCTTCATCATGCCACCAGTGTCCTTGCTCATCGCCATCGGCGCGATCGCTGTCGTCTACCTGGTCGCGGCGGAGTTGCTGAAACCCTTTGCGCTCGCGGTTCGCGCGCGACCTCTGCGCGTGCCCGCCCACAGCACACCATGACGGCGTACATCCGCCCATCGAGCGTCGATGTCCCGTTAATGCTCCGAGGCGAGTTCGATCCACTTTTTCTTGGCTGCTTGCATCACTTCAATCGAAATGTTCGGAAGCTCCGTCGAGGCCAGAAAAATTTTAAACGCAATGGCGGTTTCGACTCGGTTGATTCGACCTCTGGCTGCAACGCAAGCCTGATCTCGGATTGAACTAATTTTAAAATAAGCAGCCATCAGAAGGGCTCCCCGTAAAGACATCGCACTGTCACATCATCCGCTGTCGCTGACGGCACAATGTATAGAGAGAACTATCTTAGACTGTTCTTCAATCCGCATTTGTGTCCCTGGAATCAGGTGACTTACGCGGCAGGAATTTCTCGTTGCCGGACAGCAATCACGCCTTGCGCCAGCAAATCAACCGCAGGTATCGCCATCCTTTGCGACGATTGCGGAATCGGACAGGAAGAGCCCGTCATTCCATTTGGCGATAACGCGAACCTGTGGGTGCCCGGGCTTGGGGCCGAGCACACTCACCGTGCCGGGATCCAGCGCAAAATGCTGGCCCGCAAGGACTGAAAGTCCGATCCACCGGACCGCCAGCGCGCAAGCGAATTGGCCATGGGTGAACAGCGCGATTGTGCCTTCACGCTTGAGCAATTTCCCGATCAGCCGGTCCGCCCGCGCGGCAACCTGTGCCGGTGTTTCGCCATGGGGACAGCCATCGCGAAAGATATTCCAGTCCGGCGTTTCCTTGCAAATGTCGTGGCTGCTGCGCCCCTCATAATCGCCGTAATCCCATTCCGACAAATCGCCCGAAACTTGAGCGATGTCGCCAAGCCCTGCGAGCCTGCAGGTCTCGCGCGCGCGGAGCATGGGACTGGTCAGGACGAGCGAAAAAGGCATATGCGCCAAGACTAGCCGCAGCCTGCACGCCACGTCAGCGCCGTGCTCGGTGAGAGGCAGGTCCGTGATGCCCGTGTGCCGACCCGACAAC
>CAIZGQ010000085.1 GCA_903932565.1 uncultured Hyphomicrobiales bacterium | reverse complement strand
GGTTTGGCGCAACCAACGCAATGGCAACGACGAACGACGTCAGCAGCCAATAGAGCGGAACGATGCGAATAAGCCGCTTGCGGACGAAAGCGCCCGGTGTGATGCCCGTGCCCGCCGTCGTGATCCACATGATGAACCCACTGATGACGAAAAAGAGATCGACACCGGCGGTCAGGCTCGCAGGCCAGTGGCCCGCATAGCCAAGCCTTTGCCATTGCGTGAAGAGGTGAACAAAGACGACCGAAAGCGCTGCAACGGCTCGCAGTTTCTGGATCGCACCAAAGTGGAAATCGCCCCGCATCGCCGCCGAATCTTTCCAAGCTTGACCTAGACTATGGAGAATTCGTGACCACCCGTAAACCATGTGGCCCTGCTCGCGTCTCACACAGTTCGCCTTTTGGGTGAGGGACCAGAATTTCCGCCGCTTTGAGGTGACGCAATGACGGCGTCATGCTGAAATGTCATCGTCGTGCGTTAGCGCACTGTGGTGGCGGCGGTGCCGTCATAAAGACAGAGATCGTCGCGCCTCGGACTTTGGCGCTTCAACAAAAAGGGTTGGACCATGAAGAAATCAATTTTGCTTGTTGCTGCGGTCGCCTCGTCCCTGACGCTGGCGGGCTGCGCAACCGAGCGTGAAAACCGCGCTGCCAATGGCGCAGTCCTCGGCGGCGCCGCTGGCGCACTGGTCGGCGGCCTCGCCACAGGGCGCGCTGGCGGCGCGCTCGCGGGTGCAGCGCTCGGCGCAGCGGGTGGTGCCATCATCGGCGCCGAGACAACACCGCGCCGTTGCGCCCGTGTCGGGTACGACTATTACGGCAACCGCGTCTGCACAGCTTATTACCAGTAAGCCCAACTCGCACGTCCGGTGGGGTTTGCGCCCTGCCGGACGCGCTCTCATCAAACCACAAGCAAGTGCTTTGCAGACAGCCTCCGTCCGGCCCTATAACCGGACCTTATGAGCGCAGATCAAAGCCAACATCCCCACCCCGATTGCACCAGCGCCGATAGCGGATTGGTTTCGCGCATCATCGCGTCGCCCAATCATGGTGAGCGCAAAGGGGTCACAACGCCGGACTGTCTGATCCTTCATTACACAGGCATGCCGTCAGGCTCCGGCGCGATCAGCTGGCTGTGCGATCCAGCGTCCCAAGTCTCCTGCCACTACGTGGTTGAGGAAGACGGCGCCGTCTTCCAGCTCGTCTCGGAGCAGCGTCGGGCCTGGCACGCCGGGCGGGGGCATTGGGCTGGCGTGAGCGACATCAACTCGCATTCCATCGGCATTGAGATCGTCAATCCTGGACATGACGCGGGTGCGCCGCCGTTTCCCGAGGTTCAGATCCGCTCCGTGATTGATCTCAGCACCGACATTTGCAGCCGGAACGCCATACGGCCGGAACGCGTGCTGGCCCATTCTGACATTGCGCCTGCCCGCAAACGCGACCCCGGCGAAAGCTTTCCCTGGGAGACGCTGCATGCGGCCGGTGTCGGCCATCTGGTTTCCCCTGCCCCGCTGGGAAGCGGGCGCTTTTTTGCGCGCGGCGACGCGGGTCAGCCGGTCGAAGCGCTGCAGGCCATGCTGGCGCTGTACGGATATGGTGTCGACGTGACCGGCCAGTTTGATGAAGCCACAGAACACGTGGTGCGCGCGTTTCAGCGACACTTTCGCCGCGATCGCGTGGATGGCGTGGCAGATTCCTCCACCATCATCACCCTTCGCGACCTCATCGCCGCGCTGCCACCCGCAGTCAGCGCCAAACCGAGCGCTTGAAGCCAAACATTAACGCTCCGTGCCTATATTCATCCTTGATGTTCATTGCAGGGATGATGGGCGTGCCGGACTTCGTCGTTCTCTTTCTGTCGCAGCCCCTTCCGCAGCTGCTGCTCGCGCAGAGCAGTTTCTACTGGCTCTATCTTGCCAGCGCCGCCGTGCTGGCGATCTGCGTCTGCTGGCATCGGGCTGACCCGGGGCCAGGCAGGCTGCTGCGCGCCATGGATCATGTCTTCGATGCGCGCATTTTCTGGCATCGATCCGCGCGTGCCGACTATGCGACCATCCTCATCAACAATGTTGTGGCGTTGGGCGCTTTGGCCATCGGCATTGCCAGCTCTGCTTCGCTGGCGCAAAAATTTAGCGATTGTCTCACAGCGGGTTTCGGCACGTCCCCGGGCTGGCACACATCGCTTGCGGCAAACGCGCTGTTCACGCTCATCATCGCGATGTCACTCGACTTTGCGAATTTCGCGTTTCATTGGTTGCAGCATCGCAGCCCCTATCTTTGGGAATTGCACAAGGTTCACCATTCGGCAGAAGTGTTGACGCCGCTGACGGCCTTGCGGGTTCACCCGATCACGGCATTGCTGGGCGCGCAATTCATTGCACTCGTCATGGCTCTGCCATCGGGCGCATTTCTCTATCTCTTCGAGGGTTCAGCCGAACCGCTCGACGTGCTTGGCATCAACGCGGTGATGTTTGTGTATCACACGTTTCTGGGAAGCCATCTGGCGCATAGCCATGTCTGGATGATGCTGCCGCGCGGCGTTCGTGAGATTTTCTGCAGCCCGGCCCTGCATCTCATTCACCACAGCTCCAACCCGCGCCACGTTGGGCGAAACCTCGGGTTCACATTCACAATTTGGGACCGCCTGGCAGGCACATTTTACCAACCGCAGGATGCAGAGCGCCATGGTCTGGTGCTTGGTCTTGCACCAGCCGACATGGCAGACTTGCAGACACCCTGGCAACTCTGCTGGACGCCGCTGCGCAAGATCGCGAGGCGTCTTGGTCTGCGCAAAGGGACAGCGCAAACCCTTGCGAACGGCGTCAGGACATCACAATCGTGATGCGCTCGGCGGCGCGGGTAACCCCGGTGTAAAGCCAACGCGCGCGTGCATCGCGAAATGCGCCGCTTTCATCAAACAAGACAACATCGTCCCATTGCGAGCCCTGCGCTTTATGGACCGTGAGGGCGTAGCCGTAATCAAACTCGTCGGAATCCTTGCGCAGCGCGTAAGGAATTTCGTCTTCACTCTCGAAGAAATGCGGGATGACGCCAACGCGCGTCGGCTTCTTGCCCGGATCATCTTCCGGCACGAGCGACAGGCGCAGCTTGCCGCGACGTTGCGGCGCAACGGTCTTCACCTTCCAAAGACCGCCGTTGAGCAGGCCTTTCTTGCGGTCATTGCGCAGGCACACGAGCTTGTCGCCAACTTCGGGAAACGTTTCGCCAAAACCAAACAATTCCCGCAGGCGACGATTGTAAAGCCGCCGCGTGCGGTTGAGCCCAACCAGAACCTGATCCGCTTTTGTTACAGCACCGGAATCAATATCGCCCCGGCGGATAACACGGCTTTCGCCATAAGTTCCAAGGTCCAGCCGTCCGCCTTCGCGGATCGCCATGGACATGCGGATGATGGGATTGTCCGCCGCCTGACGATGCACCTCGGTCAACATGATGTCGGGCTCAGCGTCGGTAAAAAATCCGCCACCCTTGACGGGCGGCAATTGCGCCGGATCGCCCAACACCAGCACCGGCTTGCCAAACGAGAGCAGATCGCGGCCCAATTCCTCGTCGACCATCGAGCATTCATCGATCACGATCAAATCGGCCTTGGCGGCAGGACTGTCCTCGTTCAGTTCAAAACTCGGCGATTCTTCTTCCATGTCTTTGGGCTTGTAGATCATGGAATGAATTGTGCGCGCGTCTTTGCAGCCCTTTGAGCGCAGGACGAGCGCCGCCTTGCCGGTGAAGGCACCAAACATCACTTCGCCGTCGATATCCTCCGCCAGCGCCCGCGCCAGCGTTGTCTTGCCGGTGCCAGCGTAGCCAAACAGGCGGAACACCTGCGGCTTGCCGGTCTTCAGCCATTTCGAGACGGCTTTGAGGGCGGAATCCTGTTGCGGTGACCAGTGCATGGCTCAAATGATGTTGGAGGCAGAGTGGTCTCAAGGTCCAGCGGCTGACGAAGGCCAGACAACTCGGCCGGGCCAATCAACTCTGCGGGCATAGAACATTTGCGAACGGGATGCGAGCCGCAAGCGCGGAAGAAAACGGGTTCTCCGGCTCCAGACTCGATGGCGACGGCGGCGAGACCTTCCAGATCACGCGGGGCAGTCCAAACCGCGCTAGACCGCAGCCCGTGCCTCGGCCAGGCTGGCTGCGGCTGCCATCAAGGTCATGCCGTAACCGTGGGCCGCGTCGCGCGACCGACCAAAGCGACCGATGATCATGTCGAGCAATTCGTCCACGACCGCGCGATCGATATGGTCGAAAATGGCCGCGGCCTTGGGAGACTTCAGGGTGAGAAGCCGCAGGTCACGGCGGCAGACGCGGGCTTCGGCGTCCATGCCTTCCAGCAGGCAGGACCACATGCGAATATGGCGGCGTTTCAGCTGCACAGGCTCAACGGTCACCCCCTGCCAGTCAAGCCCGGCGTAAAACTCCGAGATTCGATCCGCAACCACGGGGATCGCCCACGTCGCAAGATCAAATTGTCGCTCGGTTGCAAGAAACGAGGGCATGGGGCAACTCTTGCAGGTGATCGAATAAGCTGTTGATTTTTGACGCCAAACTCCACGAATCAACTGGAACCTTGAGTATTCATTGGCGGTGGCAGAAACGCAACACATGAAACCGGATTCGCTGGCTAAATTGCTACCACACTGAGAAAATCAGATGCGAGGTGCGCCGCACTCAGAATCGACGGCACCTCTCACCCACGCGTCAGCAGCTTGTTGGTCTCGTTTCACATCCCCCACCGACGCGTTGGGCTGCCAACTCTCCACAGGTGAGCAAATGAACCTTGATCAGGGGTTGCCAAGTCCGGGCTGGCGGTCTACTTGACGCTCCACGCCGATTGACGCGGTGTTGACGCCTCCCACGTGCTGCTGCACATGAGCGACAACGCAGTGCAGAGGCAGGGCGCCCGTAGCTCAGCTGGATAGAGCACCAGACTACGAATCTGGGGGTCAGAGGTTCGAATCCTTTCGGGCGCGCCATTTTTGAAGACAAGACAGAACTGCAGACGTAGGCATGTCGATGCCCTCCGATGCAGCTTTTGCGACGATGGCGTGGGAACCGCAAATGCGGATTTCCTCATCAGTCACCCGCACGTCACCCAACACGAAACGGATTGAATCTTGCCGCATCACGCCCAGTGTTGAGTCTCGTGACGTTTTGCGCGTTCGATTAACTGTTCGGGTGCGCGGCGATCCAGCAAAAAAGTGAGTGCGTTGGATTGGTTGTTTTGAGCGTCTCAAGCCGTGGCATCATTCCTTCGAGCCGTGGACAAACGTGCAGCAAGCTTTCTGCAGTTTGCACCGTCACCTCGCCACGCCTCAACATCTGGAAACCTCACGTTTGCCAGCCGCCGTGCACTGTGGATCAGGACATCCACAGCATTGGGGCCATTGCGTCTCACCTTGAATAATATCCGGCAATTGATGAGCATCTTTGATCGTTCAATCATGGACAGCGTCAATGCGCCATGCATGGCTGCGCTGTTGCCGTTGGCGCGGACGCCGCTCTTGATATCCAGGATCTGTCTTTCGACATATTGGACGTTC
>CAIZGQ010000084.1 GCA_903932565.1 uncultured Hyphomicrobiales bacterium | reverse complement strand
TGTGAGACCGTGTTGCCCAATGCGGTTTTGTTGAGCGAAACACGCAGGTCGCCCGATCCGCTTTCAGACGGAGATTGCGCTGTCAGCAAGGCAGCATTTGCTTTCAAAGCCAGCAGATTTTTGCTGTCAGAACTTGTGCCGATCCCAAGCCCTGTGAGATTTTGCAAATTCGAAACGGCCACCGGCAAATCGACCCAACCGGATGCCCCAAACACCAGCATCCTGTTTTCGTTGGCGACATAAACGCGCCAGCCGATCTGCGGCGCAAGAAACGTCCACGCCCCTGATTGCCACATCGCAATCTGGTTTGCACTCTGCAGGAAAATACCCGTCGGCGCATTCCCAATCAGATAGCGATCACCTTCATTCACACTGGCTGGCGGAGATGTTACGCCGCGTGAAATCACTGCCAGATGGATAAACCCATCCAGCATCATGATCGCCTGATTGTGCGTGACGTGCTTCTGCGATTGAGATGCATCCAGAAGAGGCAATCCCAGCAAAGTCGTTGTTGTCATTTGAAATCACTTTAAGCCAGAGAAATCCGGACGATGCCTGCGAAAGGATTGCCCCGTCCGACAGACGCGCTCATCTGGTAAATCCGAACAGACAAGCTTGATTGCGGGACAGTAAAATCTTTCAGCTCATCGGCAGCCGCGTAAACAAAGCTTTGTGTTGACGACGCCAATTGCCGCACAACTTGGCTGCCTTTCAGCACGTCTGCCTGGTAGGCCTCCAGGTCCTCACCCAGGGGGATATCAAACGGCTCCCAGGCATCGGCACTGAGGCGCCCACGCCGAACAAAACGTATTGTGATCCCCACCGCGCTCCGAACGGCCTTGACCTGCACCGGTGACAACGGAAGTAATGGTTTCGAGGTCGGGATTGTCGTGACTTCAACAAACGCAGGATCTGAATAATCTCGATTGGCAGGCCCCACACGCCACCGCACAGGCACACCCAAAGCACTGGTTCCAACAGCAAGCGGTACTAGTGTCGAGTCCAGGACAATTGCAGGCGCACCGGGAGCTAGCGTGCGTTGCGCGAGATAGTCCTGGCCACCAAGACCCCGAAGCAAACGCGACAGAACATATGTTCCTGACGCAACAAGTTCGGCCTTTGCAAAGCCAAGAATTTCCCACTGACCAGCGCTGTCAGCAACAGCAAGTCGATTGCTGCCGCTGAACATTTGAACATCACTCACCGATGACAATGCGCCACCAACAACCTGCACTGTCAATGTGTTGACCAGGTCGAGGCGTGATACCGGGCCAGCTGACAAGGTTGACAGCGTTACGCCGACGCGGGACGGCTGGCTGCTGCTTGCCACATATTCAAAATTTCCTGATCCGTTGGCTTTCCACAGGGACATGGGTCCAACCCAGGGGTCCGCATAAATCGCCGCAAATTGCAGCGTGGCGGGATCTCCGTCGGCAAAACCAAGATCCACAATCTGTACTTGCGCAGCTCCCGCCACAAATGGCGGTGGCACTGCTCTGGGCTCAACTGACGCGCGTGCATGATCATAAACAGACGGCTCGATAGCCCTTGTTTCAATCGCACGATGACCCGCGTCGGTTATTTTCTCGATGCGAAACAGGCGCGCGTGACCATTGATCATCAGTGTCACAGCATCGCCAGGCTCCAGCGCAATCAGACTGGCGCGTACAGAAAACGTGGCCCGTTCACGCGCAACCCAAAGATCTTGAAGCCAGATGTCACACAGCCTCTGCGCTTCGGCACGGCATAAGACGGTCGACGTTTCGCTTTGACTGTCGCGCTGCATGCCATCGACAAGCTGACGGGACATGACACTTCCGGGACGATAGTCCTGATCGCCATCGACAAAATTGACCGCCAATGATTTCGGCAAATCGAAATCTTGTGCACGGGTCAGTGTTATCAATTGTCCCGCACGATCTGGTATCAAATCATCGTCACCGAGCGTGAGGCACGACGATCCTGCACGCCCGAAGAACGAAATGATACCTGCGCGGATCTGCGCATCAAATCCAAAGAGGCCCGCAAGTGGCTCCAATGCGCCACGTGCCGACATGCTCCGATCTACGGAGTAACCATGCACAAAGCCTTCAATCTCCGGCAGGTCGATGGCCACCCCGGCAAGATCCGCAACAAGCGCCTGCACCAGTCGATCAAGCGGCACGCCGTCAAGCCGCCCATTCAACCAATGTCCTGTTTCCCAGTTTTGTCCGTCGGACCACACCGACGACTGGTTGGGGAATGCTGGAAACGGCCGCGCATCCCAAGCCCAGACATGCATGCGCGCGGCATCAATCATTCGCCCGTTGTAGCAGGTGGAAATCGGATTTGCCTCAGGTACAAAGCTTGAACTTGCCGGATCGAGCGCGCCAAGCACTGCCTCCAACATCCGCGCTTGCATGAGGTCATCCCGAAACCCGCGCGAATACGGCGGTAACGTTTGCGTGGACGACTTCGCATCCGGAAATGCATTGGGACCGTTTGAACCTCGATCAACGGCCGGACATCCAACTTCAATCAGCCAGATCGGCTTGGATTGCGGAACCCAGGCCGTGGCTTGTGCGAGCTCGCGACCAGCCACACGTTCCACATGCGCATTCGTCCACCATCCTGCGAGATCCTTACGACGATACACCCATGGCTTTCCGAACGCGCCATCTGTGATGGCACTTCGCACTTGCATCGCCCGCGCAGCATCGTCGGCATAATACCAGTCGAAGGCTTCGCCCGCCCGCAAACGCGAAGCGAGATAGGACCGATCATAAATCGAGGCGGCAAGACTTGCATCGAGATGATCGGCACCATCGCGCCAATCGCTCAGAGGCCAATATGCATCGATGCCAATGACGTCGATTGCCGGATTTGCCCAGACGACATCAAGCGGAAACCGCACCTCAGCGCCGTTGCCACGCACGTCCGCGCCATATTCTGTCCAGTCGGCAGCATAGGTCAGCTTGACACCTTGACCCAGAATCGTGCGGGCATCGGTCGCAAGCGCGGCTAGTTCATTCGCGCCTGGATAGACGCCCGGGGAGGACGACACGTGCGTCAATCCCACGAGTTCCGACCCGATTATAAAGGCCGAGACGTTTCCAATATCGTGACACACTTGTGCATAGTGCAGAATGAAGTTGCGATAAGACCACGCCTGCGTGGACGCTGTGCCGAAAAACTGATTGATCTGCAATTGCGCCGCACTTGTACCCTCCACGCTTTGCGGGGCACCCGGTGCCGGATCACACGTGAGACGGCCACGCCAGGGATAAGCTGGCTGGTCATTGCCACCCGTCCAGGGATCACGCAGGCCATTCACGGGCGCGATGTCCATCATGACAAAGGGATAAAACACCACGGACAAGCCGCGGGCCTGCAAATCTTTGACCGCCGCAATCACGACAGCATCCGACGGTGTGCCGCCATACGCGGGACGGCCGCTGACCTGTGAGACCACACGCGCTGAGGCGCGCGACAGGCCGGCAACATTCCAGTCCGACCCGATTACAATCTTGTTTTGAAGTTCGACGCGTGGTGCCACCGTACACTGCCCGGCGCGCAGATCGTCTCCAAACCACGCGACAACCAGCGCCACGCTCGTAAGATTTGGGCATAGAGACTGCAAGGCATCGATCGATGCAGCCCAGTCACTTTCAGCGCAGAGCACATGGCGGTTCTCCGAGGTGGTCGATCCAGGCCCCAGCGAGCGCGAGAAAGCGGTTGGCGAATAAGCATATTCTGAAGAACCCGGAATGAGATTGATGGCCCGGATCATGCTCCCAAGCCCTTCAACAGGTGCAATGACCTCGAAACTGAGTTGCGGAATCCTGTTGCCAAAATCGCCAATGGGAAACCGCTCAAACACCATATAGGCGAGCCCGCGAAATCCGGTTACGCAGTCCGCGCCCTCTTTCGCAACGATCAGTGGGTCCGCGGCTTGATCTTCGCGTCCTGCATAAAAGCGCGCAGTAAACAACGTCTGGTCCAGCTCGCGGCCATCGGCCCAAATGCGCCGCACCCCAGCAATCGGACCTTCGCACAAGCCAATGGCGAAATTTGCAAAGTAACTATACGTCGTCTGCGTTGGCCCTCCGCCAAGTGACTTGCCGCCTTTCTGACCTGTGCGCGTGGTTGTTGCCTGTTCTTCAAACCGGGTCGCCCAGATCATCTGGCCGCCGGTCCGCGCCCGACCATAAAGCCGTGGGATCGGTGCGCCTTCGCTCGCCGACACACCATGCAGGGCCGTCAGTCGCGGGCCAGCAACACTTTTGCCTGCATTCGTCCCGAGTAACTTCGAATCAACCAATGCTCCAGCAACGCCGCCAAGCGTGCGCCCAAGAATGGCTCCCATGGGGCCAAACAAGCTACCAACCGCGGCACCTGCAGCCTGAAAAACAAGAGTTGCCATATTGAAATCCTGCGATCACGTCGTGCAATTTGGAAAAGCAAACGCGCCCGCGATTCGCCGCGTCCAGGCGGGCACAATGGTCACTTCGCAAACGCAAGCGCCATCATGTGCATGCACCATGGATTGCGGGGCCGAGACGATCGCGGCATGCTTTGCAGGAAGATCCGGACGCCATCGGAACAATATGATGTCGCCTGGCGCAACAGCGTGGATTGTAATCTCACGAAAGTGGCGTCTGGCCGTCTCCAAGAGCAGATCTTCGCCCACAGCCTCGGCCCAATCGGGCGAATACGGCGGCACGATTTCGGGCTCACTGCCAATCGTTTCGCGCCAGACACCGCGCAGGAGCCCGAGGCAATCACAGCCCACGCCGCGAAGCGACGCCTGGTGAAGGTAGGGCGTTCCAATCCAACCACGGGCAGCTGCTACAATTGCACGGCGTTCGAGATTTGATGTCATTGAAACAAACTCCCGCCATCCATGACGACTTGCGAATTCGCATATGCGGTCACAACGTCATTGCCCGGCATCAGCGAGAAGCCCCTAAAATTGGCAAGATTTCCAAACTTGTCGCGACACATGCTGAGCGACTTGCAACAGCCGGCCTGCAGCTCAATCTGGTCTCCGCTGGCAATGAGGGCCGGAAGCGGCGTCCACAATGTTATATGGCTGCCTTTTGAATCGACCTGATGATCTTTAATGGTGACACGCGCCTTTGCGTTTGCCCCGGTCTTGAAAAGCACCTGCCCAGCTGTAAACCATCCAGATGCCATAGACTGCTCGGGCGTCACAAAGGTCATGCGACCATCCGTCGATACAACAACAGTCGAGATGGTGAACCCCGGCAAACTCAGATCCACCTTGCAACGGTGATCGCCGAGATCGGCTGAGCAACGAGTCTGATACAACCGCCCAACGTCTTCGTTCAACGTTGCTGCCATTGAGCGCAGCTCAGCTGTGAAAGCTGAATCAACGCAACGCACCTGCCCGATCATCGCGACATCCAGTAAGACGCATTGATCCGTGGACGCCCAATTGACAAGCCATGTTTCGAGCGACGCGCCATCGTAAACACCAGCGCTAAGTTCCTCTTCGGTCAACACGTCTGACAAAAGTGCGCCTGAGACCTCACTGCCTGAGACTGCGAAACCGAGCTGCGTTTCGGCCTGCGCCGCATCGAGCCCCGCATGTGCCAAAAAGAGCTTATCCTGGAACGTGAGATTCTGGTCATGATCCGTGAAACCCATAACAACGCCATCCCGCCGGACCAAGAGCCAGCAATGACAAAGTGTCGTGGCGCCGGACGCAAGATGGGCCTG
>CAIZGQ010000083.1 GCA_903932565.1 uncultured Hyphomicrobiales bacterium | reverse complement strand
CATCGAGCGCTTGCATTGTCAGCTTGACGCCGGTCTCCAGCGTTGGCGCCACAGCGTCCAGCATCGCTTGCATGATGAGTGGCACGCCCGCCATCACGATCACATTGCCAATGCGAAAGCTCGGGACTTTGCTGACCGCATTGGGAATGAGTGTTCCACCGACGGGCACGCGCGCCATGCGGCGGCGGGCGGCGTTGAGATCCTCGGGCGTCATGCGTTCCAGCATGGAATTGATGATGCTCTGATTTTCCACAAGTTCCACGCCGAATGCCTTGGCGACGGCGTCGGCTGTGATGTCGTCATGGGTCGGGCCAATGCCGCCGGTGGTAAAAACATAAGTGTAGCGATGGCGCAGTGCGTTTAGCGCGTCGACAATATCATCCTGCACGTCAGCCACGACACGCACTTCGCGCAGATCGATGCCAAGGTTGGTCATGTAATCGGCGATGTAGCCGATATTCTTGTCCTTCGTGCGCCCGGACAAAATCTCGTCACCGATGACAAGGATCGAGGCTGTAATCGTCTTGGTCGGTGACATTGCTGTTCTCTCCGCTTCATTCATCGTGAGCGTTACGCTCAACCCTTGCGCTTGGCCTTCTTTTCCGCGTTGCGCTTGGACGCCGCAGCGGCCTTTGAGGGTTTGCGGGTTGTTGTTGCCTTTGGTGCGGCTTTCGCCGGGGCAGCTTTGGCAGATGCTGCCGTCGCAAGTGCAGCCTTTGCAGCAGCGGCCTTCTGCGCGGCGGTCTTCATCACGCCGGTTTTTCTTGGTGGCGCCTTGGAGGCTGCGGCTTTCTTGATGGCGGCCTTACGCGTTGCGGTGCGTTCAGCGGCGGCCTTGCGGCTCGCGTTCTTGCCCTTCACGCCCTTGGTGGCGGCTGCTTTCTTGGAAATGGCCTTGCCAGTGGAGGGTTTTTTGCCGGGGGCAGTTGCGGTTTTTGCGGCGGGCGCTTTTGCAGATGATGTTGTCACTTTTGCCTTGCTGGCGGGTGCCTTCTTCGCAGCAGCCTTCTTTGCAGCAGCCTTCTTCGTCGTGGCCTTGGGCGCGGCTGCTTTGGTTGCGGGAGCTTTCTTCTTGGATACGACGGTCTTGGCAGCCGCTTTGGGCGCGGGCGCAGCTTTGGCGACAGGTTTTGCAGCCGGTGCCTTGGCGGATGTGGAGGTCGTGCCAGCCGGGCGGCCGCGACGGCGGGCAGCGATCGGTTTGCGATCCACAGAGCGGCGGGCGGCAGCTTTTGCCGGGGATGCACGACGCGCGGGGGCGGTCAGGAAGCCGACAACAGCTTCCGAAAAACCGTCTGACATCTCGACGTTGGAAAGATGTGCTGCACCCAGGGTTACGAGTTGCGCGCCGGGAATTGCATTTGCGATGGCCCAGCCGAGTTCCGGCGGCGTTCCCTGATCATTTTCACCAACGATCACGAGGACGTCGTTGCGAACGTTTCGCAGGCCTTCGCGCAGATCAAGGTCGCGCAGCGCAGCAGCGCAGCCGATATAGCCCTCGGCTGGCGTCATCATGAACATCGCCTTGATTCTGGCGACGGCATCCGGATCTGCCTCGCGAAACGCGGGCGAAAACCAACGCTCCATCGTGCCATTGGCGATGCCGGCGACGCCATGCTCGCGCACCATCGCGATGCGGCCATTCCAGCCGGCGGTATCCTTGTAATGAGCTGTGGTGTTCGACAACACCGCGCGCTCGATGCGATCGCCCGCGTTCTGCAGTAGCCATTGGCCAATGCAACCACCCAGCGACAGGCCGATGAAATGGGCCTTTGCAATATTTAGCGCATCCAGAAGGGCCACCACATCGCCGCCCAATTGCGCGATGGAATAGGGGCCCGGTGTGCGCTCCGAACCGCCGTGGCCGCGCGTATCATAGCGCACGACGCGAAAATGCCGGGCCAACGAGGGGACCTGCGCGTCCCACATTTCGAGGCTTGCACCCAGCGAGTTGGAGAGCACCACGACCGGCGCATCGTCCGGCCCGTCAATGGCCACCCGAACGCGGTCGTTGCCAAGTTGCACAGCTGTTGTCATGTCGGCCCCGTCAAACTTCTGATCGTGTCGCTGATTTTGTCGCGCGTTTCATAACCCGGGCAACACGTCTCATGCGTTCACCTAGCATGGCTGCGCCCGTCATTTAAGGGGCAGGGACCACAAAGTTCACGACGCTGCCGATGCTTGCGCGACGAGTTGCCTTACAGGATTTCAAACTCGAAATATTTTGATCGGATTTTGGCAAAGGTGCCGTCGGCCACGATCGCATCGAGCGCGGTGTCGAACATGGCTTTCAGCGCGGTGTCATCCGGGCGCAAGCCAATGCCAATTCCCTCGCCAAAATAGGCCGGATCGCGCGGCACGTCGGCCAAGAGTTTGCAGCACCGCGCCTCGCGGCGGGTTTTCACGAAATCTGAAATCGCATCCTTGTCGCCGAAGACAAGATCTATCCGACCTTCCGCGAGATCCAGTATGGCATCTTCCAGTGTGCTGTAGGCCTTGATGGTGGAATTGGAGAACTCGTCTTCCAGATAAGTCTGGTGCGGCCCGCCGCTTTCAACGCCAATTGTCCGGCCTTTCAGGCCGAGCGGTGTGGGATCGCGGATTTGCCGCTGTCGCGCAGCGAGGAAAGCGGAGGGCATGCGCACATAGGGCTTTGAGAAGTCGATTCGCTTCAGACGATCTTCCGTTTTCTCCATGGCCGCCATGATCGCATCAAAGCGCCCGGCCAGAAGATTGGGGATCATGCTGTCCCATTCCTGCGCCACAAAGGTGCAGGACACTTTCATGCGGGTGCACAATTCGCGGCCAAGATCGATCTCGAACCCTGCGAGTTCCCCGTTGCTGTCGAGATAATTGTAAGGCGGGCGCGAGCCTTCGCTCGCAATGCGGACGATGCGTTCCTTGGGGTGCGGGCGAACGCCCTGATCGGGCTCCGCCTCATTCGGTTCTGCCGCATCGGCGGGCGGTGTCGCGGTTTGCGCGTGGCTTGCCCGAAGTGAGGCCAGGCCGAGGCACGCGGCCACGAACACAGCGACCATCACGATTCGAATCGCTGCGTTGCGTGCGGAGCGATAGTGTGAGGACGTCTTCAGGGGCCTTCGGGGCATCCCATTCCTTCACGAAGCAAATACGGATGGACCGGTCCAGATCAACAGTCAGACAGGGCGGGGCGGCCAATGGCGCGCCAACGTTATGCAGTCTCTATAGACCTGCCAGTGCCCGAAATTCAATCAATCTGCAGTGATCAATGTTAATGGGCCCTCGCGCCCTGGCCAGTTATCCTGATAAGCGCGCCTCTGTGGCGGCCAGATCTTCCGGCCGATTGAGGTTGATGAACATCTCCTCGTCGGCACCAGCAGGGATGAACGACACCCCGATGATGGGGCCGAGTTCCGCGGCGGCCCCGCGAAGCGATCGCACGCCGCGTTTGGCACAGGCTGCAAGCGCGGCGAGGCCCAGGACGGGCCAAAGGGCGAAAGCTGGTTCCAGCCCGTTTGGTCCGCATGCCATGACGACATGTTCCCCGCCGACTTGCCCCGACCCCGACGATGACATAAGCCGCGCCACAAGATCGACCGGCGCAAACGGCGCATCGCAGGGCAGGGTGGCGATATGCGAGAGGCCAAGCCTTCGCGCGTGGTTGAGCCCGGCCAGCACACCCCCGAGCGGACCTTGATCGGTCAGGTCCATCAGGTCGGGAATGACGGCAACGCCAAAGGTGGCAAAGCGAGCAGGATCCCCGTTGGCATTGATGGCGACTTGGCCGACTTGTGGTGACAAGCGATCAAGGGCGTGTTGCAGAAGCGGTTTTCCCTGCAGGCGTACCAGGGCCTTGTCCTGGCCCATGCGGGTCGAGCGGCCGCCTGCCAGAATGAGCCCGAGGACTGTCGCCTGCATATCGCGTCTTTCCTTCAGTCTTAGCCTTGCGAAAGGTGCCGCATTGACCACCTGTCTTATCGTCCTGTAGGCGGGGCCAACATATCTCTCAACCGCGAATGGCATGCCACATGGTCACCGAAGCCGATATCCTTGCTGCCCTTGAGCGCGTGACAGGTCCAGATGGACGCACGCCCCTGCCGCAATCGGGCGCGCTGGTTGGCCTGAGCATCCAGGATGCGAAAGTTTACGCGGCAATCGCGATCGATCCAAAGGATGCAGCCAAAGCTGAACCCATGCGCCGCAGCGCGGAAGCCGTCATCAAGCAGGTGAAGGGTGTCGCCGGCGCGTTGGTGACATTGACATCGGAACGCCCGGCGGGGTCCGCACCTGCAGCGCAAGATCACGCAGGCCACGCGCATGCAGGCCACGCACATGCCGCACCTGCAGCATCAGCACCTGCAGCACCAGGCCCCCGCGCGACGGCCGCCCGTGCTTCGACCACGATCCCAGGCGTGAAGCAGATCATCGCTGTTGCTTCAGGCAAGGGCGGCGTCGGCAAGTCGACCGTTGCCGCCAATCTCGCACTGGCACTGTCGCAGGGTGGGTGGAAGGTCGGCTTGCTGGATGCCGACATTTACGGCCCGTCCGTGCCGCGCCTCTTTGGCCTCAGCGGCAAGCCGAAGGTCGAGGGCAAGATGATGATCCCGCACGAGGCGCATGGGATCAAGCTGATGTCGATT
>CAIZGQ010000082.1 GCA_903932565.1 uncultured Hyphomicrobiales bacterium | reverse complement strand
CCGGATATATCATTCAGCGGGTTGCCATTAATCGAGTCATTGCAAAGCCAATCCTGATTTCTCTGACTCTGACGTTTGGTCTGGAATTGATCGTCAACAATGTCCTCCTTAATTTGGTGAGCGCCACGCCACGTTCGCTCATGTTCAATTTCGGGACGATTGAAGTCTTTGGCCTGCAACTTCCAGCTGTTCGTGTTGGGGCCATGATCGTAGCACTCGCGCTGACCGGCCTTCTTTACTGGCTGCTGCGTCATTCCTCTCTCGGACGTGCCATCATTGCAGTGCGTATGGATCGGTTCGCAGCTGCACTGATGGGGATAAGGGTCAAGCAGATTTATGCGATTACTTTTGGCATCGGCTCGATGATGGCAGGTGCTGCAGGCTGCGCAATGGCGCTTATCTATCCCATCACGCCAATGATGAGCGGGCTTTTTTTAGGCAAGGCTTTCGTTATCTGCGTGCTTGGCGGTCTTGGCAGTGTGCCGGGGGCCATCGTGGGGGGCCTCGCGCTCGGACTGATCGAGGGGGCAGGGTCGGTGCTGCTTGGCCAGCAATGGTCGTCATCGGTCGGTTTTCTTTTGATGATGGCCATTGTCGTGCTGATGCCGAGCGGGCTCGCAGGTAAAAAGGGCTACGAATGATTTTCAATCGGAAAGCCAGTTTCCAGCTGTTCATTGCTTCAGCTGTTTTTGCTTCAGCCTTCTTTGCCGCGCGCGAGATGAACAATTATCAGCTTCAAGTTGGATCATCGTTTGCCATGTTGTGCACGCTTTGTCTCGCGTGGAACGTGGTTGGGGGCTATTTGGGCTATCCCTCCTTTGCGACCGCAACCTTCTTCGGAATTGGTGCCTACGGAGCAGCGATTTCTCAGGCTTTCGGAGTGCCCTTGACGCTATCCTGGCTCATATCAGCAGGCGTGTCGGCACTTGTGGCTGCAGCTTTCGGTGGTGCGCTGCTGCGGCTGAAGGGACATTACTTCGCAATTGGGACGATTGCTACGGTAGAACTTTTCCGTGAAATCGTCAACAATTGGGACAGCTTCACCGGCGGTGCTGTAGGGCTGAACTTACCGATGATCGCGGGGGCACCGGACGTGGTTGGTCGATTTTTTTACCTGAGCATGCTCGGAATGGCTTTTCTCTCGCTTATCGCAACGTTTCTCATGGCCAACTCGCGCTTTGGCTTCGGGTTGCGCTGCATCAGGCAGAACGAGCAGGCTGCTGCCATGATTGGCTTGGAGGTCTATCGTTACAAGGTTGCCGCTTTTGTCCTATCGGCCACGCTTTGCGGAGCAACGGGTGGCATCTATGCCTCGATGGTGGGCTTTCTGGAGCCCAAGGACGCCTTCAGTATTCTAACGACGATCGAAGTTCCCGTGATGGTTATGCTTGGTGGTATGGGAACAATCTTCGGCCCATTAATTGGAGCGACGTTCTATATTGTGCTGCGTGAGTTTGTCTGGGCTAACTTCATCCAATGGCACAGTGGTATTCTTGGCATTATTGTTGTTGCTGCCATTCTCATCGTGACCAATGGTGTGCTCGGCTCACGTCTGCCAAAATCGTGGCGTGTGTGGAGCGCGCGACCCAAGGGTGTGAAGGCTTGAGACCGTTATGACCGCTCCGATCCTTGAACTCAGGCAACTCTCTCGAAATTTCGACGGTGTCCGGGCAGTTGATAATTTGAACCTGCAACTCTTTCCCGGCGAGATTGTCGGACTTATCGGACCCAATGGCGCCGGAAAGACTACGCTCGTAAATTTGATCTCGGGATTTTTGCAAGCGTCTTCCGGGTCTGTCATTTTTAATGGCGAAGATATCACGCGCGTCAAGCCGCAGCGAATTGCTCGGAAGGGGATCGCGCGCACATTCCAGATCGTTCAGCCTTTTGCGCAAATGTCTGTTTTGGAAAACGTCATGGCTGCTGCCGTATTCGCTGGCGGGAGCGGGTTCAAGCAAGCGCGCGAATGCGCGCTTGCTTATCTTGAATTTACAAATCTCGCGGATTTGAAGGACAGGCCTGCGAGCGAGCTCGCATTGGCAAGTCGCAAACGTCTTGAACTCGCAAAAAGCTTGGCGATGAAGCCACGGATCCTTTTGCTCGATGAGGTCAATGCTGGGCTCAATTCATCAGAGATCGATGGCGCCCTCAAGATGATTAAAAAAATCGCGGACACCGGAATTTCGATTGTTGTTATCGAACATCTCATGCGGGTTGTGGCTTCGCTAGCACAGCGAGTCGTGGTGCTTCACCGGGGAGCCATTCTGAGCCAAGGCCCGACACAGAAGGTTTTCGAAGACAGACTCGTGATCGAAGCCTATCTCGGCACACGGTTTGCCCATAAAGCACAAGCAGGCAATCCGTGATGTAAGATCAGGGTTTGGAGTCTTTAGCCAACCTACGGCCTCCAAGGTGGTGAGGTGACACGGCAGAAGTGGTCCGGATTTGATGTCAGTTTTCTGGCGGATTTCCTCCTGGTAAGAGCGGAGATTGGCGATGAAGAGGAAGCGTTTTTCGACCGAGCAGATTGTCGCCGTGCTTAAGCAGGCCGAGATGGGTCTGGCGGTCTCGGACCTAATCCGGCACATCGGTGTTTCAGAGAAGACGTTTTATCGCTGGAAAAAGTAGTATGGCGGGCTGCAGTCGGCGCAGGTCCGCGAGGTGAAGCAACTGGTTGAGGAGAATGGCCGATGGCTATGCGCAGGCAACCGGACGCGCGGCCTTTGTAAATCTTCATTCGGCCGCGGGTGGCGGTCACGCGTTGGGCAATCTCTTCACAGCGTTTCGCAACAAAAGCCCGATGGTTTGCCCCCCACTGAAGTGGTCCACCGAATGGAGTATTTGCGTCTTACGTGAAGCGCTTGGGTTTGGTAGTCCACCTTGATCGCTAGTTTTCAGCGGCGATTTTGCTATGAGCTTGTGACAAAAAGCTTGCTAGAAAAAGATATCTGGACTCTATGGGTGCCGTGCCAATTCAAAAATTGCCGGCCATATTTGGATAGTGCATTTGTCATCTTTTGCACTAAAGCCGGATTTTAAAGACCTTTCAATATCGTCTCAACCAGATAGCAGACCGGAACAAGACTCTTACTCTTCTATATTTGCAAATTTTTGCAGGTGGATCTTTTCCTTGGTGGAGTTTTCGCCAGCCGAGCCGGACGAAGCCATGCGGACATCGCACGAGTTCACAATCTTCGAACCGGGTGCAGTTCCTGTACGCGCCTGAGTTTAGCGCACCGCATCGTCTCAGCGCGTTAGAGCTGAGCGATGCTGTGTTCGGCGGCCTGCGCAGAGGTTGATATTCATCCTGGATAGAACAGCAAGGCCTTTGCGACCGGCAAAAGCTTTTGCCGGCAAAGTGAGGAAACTTTTGGCGGCAAGGCCATATTGGCAGGGGCATTTGAGCATGAGACTGCATTATCATACCGTTGTTCAACCCTGACCTGAGGAGCTCTTTTGTTCAAGCTGATCAGCGCGACGCCAAGTCCTTATGCTCGAAAGGTACGCATCGCCCTGGCGGAAAAAAACCTTCCATTTGAATTGATGACCGAGGTGCCGTGGGACAGCACGACTGCCACGCCGAAATACAATCCCCTCGAAAAGTTGCCGGTGCTGATCCTGGAGGATGGCTCTAGTGTTTATGAATCGAGCTTCATCCTGCAATATCTTGAATTGAAATATCCAGAGCCTCCGCTGCTGCCCAAGGACGTCGATGGTCATATCGCAGCGCGGCGGCTTGAAGTGCTATCTGATGGAATCTGCGACGCTGTCGTATTGACCTTCTTCGAGCGCATGCGGTCTCCTGAGGCCAAGAGCCCGGAATGGCTCTCTCGGCAGCGGCGGAAGATTGAGGGCGGCGTTCGTGAAATGGCGCGGCTCGTTTGCGATCAAGGGTTCGCCGTGGGCTCGACATTGGGCCTTGGTGATATCGCCGTTGGGACAACATTGGGTTATCTATCCGTTCGCTTACCTGAGTTTGACTGGCGTGCCCTGTACCCGAACCTTGCTGCGTTCAGCGCTAGGATTGAGCAACGCCCGTCATTCGCGGCCAGCGTGCCGGTTCCGCAAATAATATCTGATAAAGTTGTCTGAATTGACTGCCCTGAGATCGGCCGCTGGCGCTGCCTGCGACGGTGCGGGCAAGACACTCAATGATCATGCTTATTTTGAGAACGCCTCGATTGCGAGGCGATGACCGAGACTACAAAGTCCTTGACTTGCTATTTGAAAAGATTGTGAAATATCACCATAAAATTCTTTGGAGTAGCCTATGTCAAGAATGTCCTGGACGGTCCTTGGCTTAGGTGTGGCCCTGCTTATGTCTCTCGGGGTGATGGTGCCCAGCGCCCGGGCGCAGGTCAACAAGTCCGGGGCCGGCGGCCTCGCTCCGCCTTCAAACGGGTCATTTCTCGTTCCCATCATCAAGTCGCTGGAGCTCGACAAAAAGTTCGGTCTCGACTTCGACATCAATCTCTATTCGAGCCCCGATGCGCTCTATTCCGATTTTGCAGCTGGCCGAACCAATCATGTGTTTGGCGCGCTTTACACTGGCGCAAACTTTGCGATTCGTGGTTTGCCCGTTAAATTGTTGTTCACGATCTCCACGGCCAACCATGCATTTGTCAGCAATCATAAGGACATTCAGGTGCCACCGGATCTGGTTGGCAAAACAGTCGCTGCGACGACATCGTCGGGCTTTTACGGCATGGCATCACTGTATCTTCGCCAAAGCGGCCTTGATCCACGCAAAAACATTAATATCATCGATGCGAACCCAGCAGCGGTGCGCACGTTTCTGGCAGCGGATCGTGCGGATGCAGGTTTGTTGTTTGAGCCGGCCTTGTCGGCAGTTCTCCTCACCGGATATCATCTTGTGGGGGATATGAACCAGAGCATCCGCAAAACATTGAATATGAAGCCGGACGCATCCGTGTGGTATCTGGGATGCTTTGCCAATGCAGATTGGACAGCCCAAAATCCGGCAAAGGTCAAGGCGACCTATGAGATGTGGAAGGCTGCAGCCGCATTCTATAATGACCAACCTGAGAAGGCTGACCAGATCATCAGCGATTTCACAAAAATTCCCCTCGAGGCGTTGCAGAAAAGCCGAAGCCTTGGACTGGGCGTGTTCCTTGTCAAACCTGCCATTGAAGAAAAAGCCAATCTGGATGCTCTGTTCTCGGGTTTTGTCGACGCCGGCTTTCTGATGAAGCAACCCGATGCGTCGGTCTATTACACGGGTCTGAATTGATCTGCGTGGGTGCACTGCTGTCCAGCCAAGGCGGATTCCCACATGGTTGATGTGCAACCAGCGACCAATGCATTGGAAAAAGCAATTCCCGTGCTTGGCGAGCGTCGCAACAATCGGCTTTTCACGCCATGGGTATCAAGCCTGTTACCGTTTGTATTTCTGGCTGCGCTTTGGCAGGGCGCTTCCTATTACTCGACCCCATTCCTGTTCCCGGGCCTTGGCAAAATAGCCGGAAGTATCTGGACGATTCTGACAACCTGGGATCTCCTGTCACAAGGTTTGCTGACTTGGGCAAGGCTGGTGGGTGCCGTCCTGATTTCGCTGGTTCTTGGTGTTCCCATTGGCCTTGTGATGGGATTGTCGCCCCGCGTCGATCATTTCATTCGGCCCCTGGTGAAATTTTTCATGGGTGTGCCCGCCCTGAACTGGGTGATCATCGTGGTCATCTGGTTTGCTAATGTCGAAGTCCGGATCGCCTTTGTCCTGATCGTGCTGTGTCTGCCGATCACAATTTTCTGCGTCTATGACAGCGTGCGATCCATTGATCGCAAACTGACAGACATGTTGCTGTCGTTTGGCGCAAATTCCTCTCAACACATTCACCTGTTGATGTGGCCGTTTGTGAAAGCAGCTGTTTTTACCTCAGCAAAATTGAACGTAGGCAACACTGTGCGCACGGTGATTGTGGCCGAACTTGTCGGCGCGCCACTTGGCATTGGGCGTGAGCTCGACATGGCAAAGAATCTCTTTGATATGGCCAATGTTCTCGCCTGGACCTTGATCATGGTTGCCATGGCGTTTGTCATGACCAACACGATCGAATTTCTGGAACGTCACACTTTGCGTTGGCGTGGGCAATCCCATGCAACAGGCTGACGTCATGCACGCTGATCCGCAATCTGTTTCAGGCGCGCGCCCTATCATCCGCGTGCGCCACGCCTGCAAGAGTTTCGTGCCCTTCAAAGGACGCTCGGTGGAGGCGATCCGTGACCTTACGTTCGACGTTGCGGCATCGGACTATGTTGCGATCGTGGGTCCGACGGGTGCTGGAAAGTCCGTTCTCTTTGATTGCCTGCTGGGGCTGAAGACGCTCGATTCCGGGACTATTCAAATTGATGGCACACAGGTGGCGGACTATGTCAGACGCAAGAGCGGCGGGATCGCGCGGATTTTTCAGGAAGACCGTCTGCTGCCCTGGTTGAGCGCGACCGACAACGTTGCACTCGGATTGCAAATTCGTGGAGTGCCTGAAAAAGAACGTCGGGCGCAGGCGCGCGACTGGCTGGAGAAGGTTGGGCTTGGCCGGTTTGCGGATGCGCTCCCCAGTGAATTGTCGGGCGGTATGCGTCAACGGGCCAATATCGCCCGCGCCTTTGCCATTAGGCCCGATATCATACTTCTCGATGAAGCCTTTAGCGCTCTGGATGAAATCACTGCGATGAAATTGCGCAGCGATTTTCAGACGCTTGCGCACGCGCAGAAGATGACGTTTCTCATCATCACGCACAGCATTGAAGAAGCGATCTTTCTGGGCAATCGAATCCTGGTGTTTGGTTCGCCTGCACGGCTCGTGCACGAGATTGATGTTCCGCCGGGGGCCGCCGAGGACCGGGGACTTGTTGACAGCATTCGTGCTGAAATACGCCAATGCATTTCGGCGTCTGGGCGAGACGACATCGCATCCAGGCAAGCATAAATTCTATGGGAAATCTGAAGATGATTGAAGAACGGGTTTTTGTTGCGGGCTCCGGGCCTGCCGGGTTGTCAGCTGCGGCGTGTCTCGCGCGTCGTGGCATTCCTGTTACCGTTTTTGAAGCGATGGATGACCTCAGCGCTGAATCCCGCGCCTCCACGTTTCATCCGCCGACACTGGACATGTTGCATGATCTTGGTGTGGCGGAGGGACTGATCGAGCAAGGACTTGTTGCGCCAACGCTGCAATATCGATCCAAGGCCGAAGGTCTGATCGCGAAGTTTGATTTTGCGGCGATCAGCGATCTCACGGCATTTCCTTACCGCCTTCAATGTGAACAGTTCAAGCTGACGCGATTGATCAAAGATCATTACGCGTCAAATGCAAATCTCAAGATTGAGTTTGGCAGTCGCATCGAGTCTTGTAGCCAGACCCAGAATGGTGTCGAGCTCCAGATCGCGCGCCCCGACGGTTCGGTAAAGACGCGCCAGGGCCTCTGGCTCATTGGCGCGGATGGCGCGCGAAGCAATGTTCGACGCTCCCTCGGGATTGAGTTTGAAGGTTTTACGTGGGCTGAACGATTTCTCGTCATCAGCACCACTTATGATTTTGATGCTCTCATTCCGGATCTGTCGTCCGTAAGTTATGTGGCAGATCCCATCCAGTGGCATTTCTTGCTGCGGGTGCCGGGCGTGTGGCGGGTCATGTTTCCCATTAGCCCGGATGTCACGGACGAGGTGGCCTCCGGGCAGGCATTTGCAGAGGCAACACTTGCAACTATTTTGCCAAAGGGTGACATGGCGCAGATCACCCACACGACGCTGTACCGCGTCCACCAGCGCGTTGCGAAAACGTTCCGCCAGGGCAGGGCATTTCTGGTTGGCGACGCGGCGCACATTAACAATCCACTCGGCGGAATGGGCATGAACGGTGGAATTCATGACGCGCTTAATCTTACAAACAGGCTTGTTGATGTTTGGAATGACAAAATCCAAATGGATGAGCTTGATCGTTATGATTTGCAGCGTCGCCTCGTGACTCTGGAATACGTGCAGAAGCAGACAATCGAGAATAAGAAAAATCTAGAGGCGCAGACGCCGGAGGATCAAGCCGCCTTTCGTATGCGAATGCGGGCTGCTGCTGCAGATCCAGCAGAGGGGCGGGCTTATCTTAAAAGAGTCTCAATGATCGCAAGTCTGGAGCGAGCGGCTGAGCTTGGCTGAAAGGTCACCGCGTCGAAGTCGCTACCAGCCGCGAATGAGCAACGCCTTTGCATTCTTCCAGTCTGGTTTAAAGCTTGCCAAGGTTAGGAGAATACGACTTGGGATGAAAGGACGATTTCGGTCGTCAGTTTCAAGTGTGCTTGCATGAGTTCTGAGGCTCGATCAATATCATGCGCCAAGGCGGCTTCGACGATTTCGCGATGTTCGCGTGGGAGGTCCCGATCAAAGATAGCCAGGGGAACTGACAAACGTCTGTACCGTTCCGACTGATCAAAGAGACTATCCCGAATTCGCAATAGCCATGGGCTGTCGCAGGCAGCAACAAGAGCAAAGTGAAAGCTGCGGTGAGCCTCTGAGAACGCCTCGCTCAGCTGGTCTGCCCCCACTGAAGTGATCCATCGAATGGGATAATATTGTCCCGTAAGTTGGAGGGCCAGCAGATGGCAGGTAAGCGTGGGAAGGCTGAAGATATTGTCGTGAAGCTTCGGCAGGTCGAAGTTCTGCAAGGACAGGGCAAGTCGGTTTCGGAGGCCGTGCGTCAGATCGGTGTGACGGTGCAGACTTATTACCGCTGGCGCAAAGAGTAGGGCGGCCTGAAGGGCGATCAGGTGAAACGGCTCAAAGAGCTTGAGGCTGAGAACGCCAGGCTCCGCCAGGCGGTATCGGACCTGACGGTCGAGAAGCTCATCCTTAAAGAGGCTGCATCGGGAAACTTCTAAGCCCCATGCGTCGCCGCGCCTGTGTGGATCATGTGGTTGCTGAACATGGCATCTCCGAACGGTTCGCTTGCCGTGTTCTGGGCCAGCATCGTTCCACGCAGCGCAAGAAGCCGACAAGACCCGATGATGAGGCGGCGCTGACCCCCGATATTACGGCGCTTGCTATCCAGTATGGCCGCTATGGGTACCGCAGGATCACCTCCTTGTTGTGGACGCGCGGTTGGAGAGTAAACGTCAAACGGGTTGAGCGGATCTGGCGACGCGAGGGGCTAAAGGTTCCCCAAAAGCAACCCAAGCGTGGGCGTCTTTGGCTGAACGACGGGTCGTGCGTTCGGCTGCGACCTGAACATCCCAACCACGTCTGGTCGTATGACTTCGTTGAAGAT
>CAIZGQ010000081.1 GCA_903932565.1 uncultured Hyphomicrobiales bacterium | reverse complement strand
GTTACAGGCTTTTCAAGTTGGCCGATTGGCAGTTTGGAAACGGGGCCAGGTGGACCATATCCGGTTATCCGATCGCCATGGCGCTCAAGAATACGTCATCTAAAGGCCGCGTTCCGGCCGCTCGAACGGTTGCGACGAATGGAGGCTTCAATGGCGGCTTTAAATCTCCAGCAGCAAGAAGTTGACGACAACTTTGCTTATTTTCTGGCAGAGCTGCCAAATATTTTGCCCCTACACGCTGGCAAATTTGCTGTGCTGCGGTCGCGACAGATCGTTGGGTATTATGAAACCATTGTCGATGCATGGACTGCGGCAAACAATCAATTTTTAGATGGACTTTTTTCCGTTCAACAGGTGGGCCAGGACGCCGCCGATCTAGGGTATTTTTCCCATGCCATGTATCTGGGGGCAGCATAACGGCGCCCAATTATTCTGTCAGGTCGCGGTTTTACTTCCCAACAACACACCCTTGCCGCATGGCGGTGTTTTGCCCGTTGTAAAAACCGCGCGAGCCTTAATCGACACTGGAGCGACGACAACCTGCATTACCAGCGCTCTCGCTACCCACCTCAACCTGGCTCCAGTTGGCAAGATCAACGTGCAAGGAGTCTCTGGCGTCGTCGCTCACAATAGTTACCTGTTTCAGATCGGGTTTCCGTTTTTGACAAGCGTAGGCGGCGTGTTGCCGGTCGGGCTTCCTGCCCAGGCGTCGGGCCAGGTGCACGTTTTGGGCAAGCTCATTCATGGCTTTGAATTTAATGCCGGCTCAGCAGCCTTTGAGGTTTTGCTCGGTATGGATGTTCTCGCGACCGGTTCTTTGGTTGTCCAGGGAAATGACACATTCAGTTTTTCATTTTAACCAAGATAGCTGACCGATCACCCCGCCCGCAGCCCTGACAGGCCTCACTTAAGCCTCAGCAGGGGGCCAATAGACGGCTAGATCGGGAAGCCAAGGCGTGGCAGGCTTGCCTTTGGCGTTGATTTTGGTCATGCCAAGGGAAGGGACGTCATTCGATCGAACGCCGATAGAAGGCTGATCGAGACAAAGTGGGGTGGATTTTGCCCTGCCGATGACGGAACGGTGACGATCTGGCGGGTGCTTCAAGCCCGCAGGTGCGTTGCGGGCAGAAGAATTGGCGCGGGTTCATGGGATCCTATTCCAACGTTTACCTCGACAACATGGCGACCGCCTTTGCGCGCCTTGCCATTGCCGCTGGCGAAATCGCCATGCGCCATTACTGCGCGGGTGGACCAGTCCGCACCAAGATCGACGACAGCCCGGTGACCAAGGCTGATGAGGAAGTCGAAGAATTCCTTCTTGCAGCGCTTGCCGAACAGTTTCCAGATCTGCCCGTTGTGGCCGAAGAGCAGGCATCGAGCGGGTACGTGCCCACATGCTCGGGTTCGTTTTTGCTCGTGGACCCGATTGACGGGACTCGCGAATTCCTCCGGGAAAACGGTGAGTTCACTGTCAATATCGCGCTCATCGAGGATGGTGTGCCGCGTGCAGGTGCCGTCTTTGCGCCTGCGGTCGGGCGGCTGTGGTTTGGTGGGGCCCACGCCTATGTCTGCGATGTCAAGCCTGGCAGCGCCTTGCCCGATAGCGACGGGTTACACGAGATCCATGCCCGCCCGTGTGCCGCCAACGAAGGCCTTGTCGTGCTCGAGAGCCGCAACCATTCGGACGAGCGGGCGGAAGCGTTTTTGCAGAAGGTGCCAGTCAAGGATCGGCGCAAATCCGGCTCCTCCATGAAGTTCTGCATTCTGGCGGAGGGCCAGGCGGATCTCTACCCGCGCTTTGGGCCGACCATGGAATGGGATACGGCGGCGGGGGATGCCGTGCTGCGGGCCGCCGGCGGTTTTGTGCTGGATGAACACGGCCATCTCCTCGTCTACGGGAAGCAAGCCGATGGTTTCCGCAATCCGGCGTTTCTGGCCTGGGGCACATCGCCGATCGAAACCAATAATTAACCGTGCCGAAGTGATTTCGCGGCTTTCGGGGCAAATGCTGCCCGGGTTTTGCAGAAATCTGATTCGGCCCCATCTTCGACACCAGACAGACACGATCTGCCGGGATGTTGCTGTGCCTGTGTGGCCGCGGTCTAGCTCAACGATTCGCGAGCTCGCAGCTACGGGTGTGGCGGGTCCAGAGGCGGGCCAGAACGGAATTATGCGAGGATCCATGCGCAGCTTGTCGCGTCGTCAGCTTTTGTCCACGTTGGCTGCTCTCCCTGCGGTCGCTGCTGGGCAGGCCGCGCTCGCCCAATCGGGCCGGCCGCAGCGTTTCTCATCGGATGAATTGGTCGAGAACGGCCACCGCTTTTTTGGCTCCGTGTCGCGCGGCCTTGCCCAGGCCGTGGAGGCCGCCACCAAGCGCTGGGGCCAGCCCAACGGCTACATTTTGGGGCAGGAAGCTGGGGGTGCGTTCGTCGCGGGCCTGCGCTACGGCGAGGGCGTGATGTACACGCGCAATGCAGGCGATCTCAAGGTTTTCTGGCAGGGTCCGTCGCTGGGCTTTGACGCGGGTGGGGACGGCGATCGCACGATGATGCTGGTCTACAATCTCCCCGCGGTGAGTGCGATTTTTCAGCGCTTTGGTGGCGTGGATGGCTCGGCCTATCTGGTGGGTGGATTTGGCTTTACGGCGCTGACGGCCAACGACATCGTTCTGGTGCCGATCCGCTCGGGCGTCGGCGCGCGCCTTGGCGTAAACCTCAGCTATTTGAAGTTCACGAAGAACTCGACCTGGAATCCCTTCTAGGGGCTGGTGAGCCTTCCCCTTTGCCTGCGACAGCGCTGCGTGCCATGGTCCGCCGCAATGCAGACGGAGCTATGCGCGCGACGTGATTGAACAAGTCCTGATTTTCACCCTCGGGTTTCTCGTCGCCGGGCTTCTGATGATGTTCCTGCTGCCGGCTTATGGCGCGCGCGGCAAGCGCCTTGCGCGTCGCCAGCTTGAAATGGAAATGCCGATTTCCATCGCTGAAATCGCTGCTGAGCGCGACCAGCTGCGCGCCGAGTTTGCCACCCAGCAGCGTCGGATCGAGCAGCGGTTTGAGGCTGTGTCCGCGCAGAACATCGAGCGGCTTTCGGCCATCGCCACGCAAGCCGGACAGATCGACAAGCTGACTGCGGAGCTTGCCGCCGAACGGGCCGAGCTAGCCTCAGCCCGTGCGCAACTGACCGAGCTGGAACTCGCAGGCAAGGACGCGCCCCGTGCGGCAGAGGTCGATGCGGACGAGACCGCCATGCTGCGCCGCGCGATCAGCGATATCGGCAAGGACGTCCTGCG
>CAIZGQ010000080.1 GCA_903932565.1 uncultured Hyphomicrobiales bacterium | reverse complement strand
GTTTGGCGCGGATCGGATCATGTTCTCTGTCGATTATCCTTACACGAGCAACGACAAGGCCTTGCCGTTCTTGAATGCGCTTCCTGTTTCGCCCGCGGATCGCGCCAAGATTGCCCATGGCAATGCTGAGCGTTTGCTGAAGCTGCCAAAAACAACCTGACCTAAAAGATCTGAACTCAAATGATCATCTCGCGCTGATGGCTGTCACAGGCCCATCAGGGCGGGGCGATATCTTTGTGTTAGAGCGGTTCGAAACCATTGAGTTTGAGCGCATCGCGAAACGCGTCTGAGGCCAAAGCATCTCGAAGCTCAATGGCAATCTGGCCATGAGTCGCGTGCGCGGCAGGGGCTGCCACATAGGTCGTTGTGAAAGCGGCACCCGCAGGCAATGGCCCTAAAACCTCAATGCCCTTCACGTTCACCGCGTCGCAAAGCTGGCCTGCTGCCAGTGCGATTTCGCCACGTGCTAAGGCCGCCATGGTCAACGTGCCATCGGCAAACAGGTGCTGTTTTACTTTCATGTCGTCGAACAGATTCATTTGCTTGAACATCATTGTCAGATAGAGGCCGGTCGTGGCACCTGATGCGGGGTCGACGTAGCCAATCGAGGGCGTTGCGCGCAGCGACGCCATCATCGCATCAACGCTCGACATGTCGGGGCGGGGTGTGCCGGCTTTGATGGCAAAGCCGAGGTTGACCTTTCCCAATGGGCGCTCGTCACCTTTTCGAACAAGCCCCTCCCGTACAAGATCCCACAATGGCTTGGAGGGGAGAATGACCATGTCATAAGCTGCAGTCGCCCGGGCATGCGTCGCAATATCCAGTGCCGTGCCATACACAATGTGAACGGGCAGGCCGTGGGCTGCCTTCGCCAAGACAGGCTGCATTGAGTCCAACGTCGCACGCATCGCCCAAGCGCTCAGGATGACGATCTCATCCTCCGCCATGGCGGGTCCGCTGAAGGGCAGCAGGCCGGATGCGATGCTGAATGCGCTCAGCGCAGCCACGCCCATGATGCCAAATTTCCGCACACCCCACATGGCGCCCAAACTCCTCTGCGTCTCTGCATACAGGACGCGCGCACCCTTTGTCATCGGGTCAGGGGTCACGAATTGGTGTGGTGCGCAGTCTGAGCAAAAAGCGGCCCGGTCAGCCTGTGGCCTTGCACAATTCCCAGACGTCTTTCCAATCAGCGGAGACGTAATTCACAATCATGGATTTGCGAATGCCAGGAATATTGCGGCGACGGAAGCCGTGCCATGTCTCCGAGGATGGAATAAAGATGAGCCCGCCATTAAATGCGTAAGGCGCTGAATATACGAATTTATGTTCGGCTGTCGTCTCATACACATCCGTACCGCAGTGCTGAAGGGCCGGATCGTGCGAGAGATAGATCAGCATCGTGAACTTTTTGACGGAAATATCCGTGTGCGGCTCAAGCCAGAAATCGCCGGTATCCTGGCAATATTCAATGCGCAGGTTCGCGTCCGCGAGCTTGGCACCCGTTGCAGCTGACAGAGTTGCGCGCGTCACTGGATCCTCAAAAGCGGCCGCGATATCCGCACAGACTGGAAACCGGGCCTGATTGCCTTGCGTGAAATAAATCCGCTTTGAATTGTTGCTCTCCCGGCGGCCATCATGCGTCATCGCAACCGGTGCCGGAACGGGAAGGTTGGCCAGCTTTGTGGCAACAGCGGGTGGCAACATGCCTTGCATCAGCCAATGCGGATAGGGCACCTTGCGCGCATCGGACGTCGCTAGCGCGTGAAGAAAAGTATCCCGCACACAAGCAGCTTCTTTGGACAAACCGTGCGTTGGCGTTACGCGGTCGAGCATGT
>CAIZGQ010000079.1 GCA_903932565.1 uncultured Hyphomicrobiales bacterium | reverse complement strand
TGTCTGGTATCATCCATCGACATCCGTTGACATCCAACTGATTTGTTGGCCTTCTTGTTGGCCTACGGCAACAGCCAAATAGGCGAAGCCAACAAATGTTGACAGATATAGCGATCAGGAATGCTCGTCCCGAGGCCGACAGGACCAAAAAACTGTCCGATGGCGGTGGCTTACAACTCTGGATTTCACCGACGGGCGGAAAATCATGGAACCTGGCATATCGATTCAATGGCAAGCAGCGGAAATTGAACCTCGGACCATATCCGACTGTGACACTCGCTGAAGCCCGCTCGCGTCGTGATGTTGCCAAACGCCAAATAGAAGCAGGCGTCAGTCCTTCAGAGCAGAAACAGATTGATAAGCTCACACAGGCGACATCGGATGCCATAACGTTTGAGGCTGTCGCGGACGAGCTGCTTGAGAAAAAGAAGCGCGAACGTAAGGCCGAGGCCACGCTCAGCAAAGTTGGTTGGCTTCTTGACTTCGGCAAGGCATCGCTGGGAACTCGCCCGATCGCCAAGATTACTGCGCCCGAGGTTTTGGCGGTTCTGCGCCGCGTGGAGTCCAGAGGCCGACTGGAAACGGCGAAGCGTCTTCGTGCGACCATCGGGGAGGTCTTCCGATACGCAATCGCGACAGGGCGGGCAGAGCAAGATCCAACTGTGGCACTTCGGGGCGCCTTGGTCAGCCCCATTGTTCAACATCGCGCAGCCATTGTTGAAGAGGCCGGCTTTGGTGGGCTATTGCGGGCCATCGATGGCTATGACGGCACTCCAGAGGTCCGGGCTGGGATTCAGCTCTTGGCGCTGACGTTCGTGAGACCAGGAGAACTCCGTCATGCGCAATGGAAGGAGTTTGATCTCGACAGAGCGGTTTGGCTTATTCCGGCGGAGCGGATGAAAATGCGCCGCGCCCACAAGGTTCCTTTGGCACCACAAGCACTGACAATTCTTCGAGATCTTTTCAGATTGTCGGGCCCTGTTGGGCTGGTCCTGCCGGGTTCTCGAGCTTTTAATCGGCCGATGTCCGAAAACACGATGAATGCAAGTTTGCGACGGCTCGGGTACGGCAACGACCAGATGACCGCCCACGGGTTCCGCGCTGCGGCCAGCACAATGCTCAACGAATGCGGCCTTTGGAATCCGGATGCGATCGAAGCTCAACTTGCTCATTCAGAGTCAAACGCGGCCAGGAAAGCATATGCTCGAGCGGAATATTGGGATGAACGAGTCAAGATGATGAGTTATTGGAGCAATAAACTGGATGAGATGCGCCGAGCGGATCCATTGTAGGAGAAAAATGCGACGGTCGCTTCGCTATCGGCTCAATTGCATATTTGATTGAACCCGGGTTTTTGCATAAAGCGGCCCAGTCATCATCAAGTGATCTCGGCCCTATTTTAGGGCAGAATTATAGCTAAAAATTTGCAGTTCGGTTTTGCCATGTCGGCCCGATTGGATATGCGGAGCTAGCCAATTTTGGCGCTTCATCCGCGCCGCTTGAAATAGGATCAAGGGCAACTGATGGCGTGCATCCGACCGACTTGGAGCGAAAACCCACATATTTTTTTCGAAAACGCTGGATCGAACTTTTTATAGAGTTAAACACGACTTTGAACCTGAGCGCCTGTTCGATATCGATATGCTTTTGAATATCGGAATTTACCTTCAATCAGATCATGTTTTTATTCGCAGACTGCAACGATCTCGACCGAACGCTTTAAGGCCCGGGATCGCCAAAAGCCTTCTAACACCGGGTTTTAGGCGCTAAATCCACGTCGCTGACGGTTTCAGGCAGAGTGGCCATCCAACATAAGCACTGTAGTAAGTATCACAGTGATTCAATCTGCTCAGTTGATCATGTTGATATCAGCAAACTCTGCATGAATATCTATGCTCTCGTTTATGTCTGCGTAGCAGCATTAAACACTGTATCACTCATTCTGATTACATCTGGGTCACTAGCTTGATGTGCTGTTTGGCGACCAGTTTGCCGTTCAGCACATTTGCCGAGGCATGACCAAGCCGCGCAATTATACATGCGTTGAAGGGTTAAGCTTGGGATAAGCGGCATAAAACGTCGCGACGAGGTGATTACCTGACCGCTGTAAATCATCGATGTCCACAACACAAAATAGGAGATTGGAATGTTGCGACGTCGAAAGATGCGACCAGTGTTATTCCGAAGCAATGGAGTGAAGTGGGAAAAATCACTTCGGTATATTGCGCTAAACCCGAAGTACATCAAGGGATCGCGGCACCTAGCGAATGCCCCACACGGCGAGGAATGGTGTCAGTTCTTGAAATGGTTTCCAGTGAGGGCCCCGAGCGATTATCAGCGGCGGCTGTTGAAGGGCCTTCTAATGTTGTTGTCGCGCAAGATCGCTCAGACAAACCTTTATCGCAGCGATACAGGGCCGCCGGAGATCATATGCGAGGGCAGGGGACGGGCGAGGGTTCAGTTTGGCCCGATGACGGTGGGAGCCCAGCGCAAGCCACCGAAGGTTCCTTTGGCGACAAACGCCATCAAAGGGTTCGGGTCAACGCTTGGCCTGGCGCATCATATCGATCAAAACCTCGACATCGCGGCCAGCTTGCGTCCAGTTGTACATTCTGATCTGCGCTCGCAGGATGCATTGCTCACCGCAGCCGGCACAGCCGGGATCTTTAAGGTCTCGTTTTATCGTGGATCCGAACACACGCCGTCGATGAGGCAAACAGCCATAGCGGCCAACCGTGGTGGCCTGATTTGCTTTGAAACAGGGCAAGGAGCGGGTGTCACGGGCCTACGATCGCTTTGCTGGGTGATCGGTATGGCTCACAGCGTTGGCCTGCGCGTGGTCGTCCATGTTGCGGGCAGCGCTGATCGGCTTGTACGGACGGGCATGTACCTCGCGATCAGTGTACTAGAAAATGCGGGTGTTGAGGTCCGGTTTGCAAAGGGCCGCGCCGGAGACAATCCGCATGAGGAAGGTCTACAACAGTCGCGTGAGCGTTATCGCACGGTAGCCGGTAGACTCGAAAAGCGCATCAACCGCTTTGTTAAGCGCCTCGCCCGTAAAGGGCTGGAGCCTGGGTTTGAGTTGCGCCTCCCCGAATCGGTGTTGAAGATCCGAGGCATCCGCTCAACCTTGGCGGCCGGGGCGGGGCTCGATTTCATAAGTGCGTTAGAGGTGTCCGACCTGACCAAGGCGTCGCGGACCGTGCGCACGATGGCGATGAACAGCGCCGCCTTCCGCCCCGTTATGGGCGCGGACGGCTTCTGGCTGGTCGAGCCGGGCCTCAGGGCGCGTAAAGGCCTTGTAACCAAGATCACCCCCATTCTGGTCGAAGGGTATGAGGGGGAGTGCTTGGCTTTGCTCAGGAGACGATGGCCATCGGCGACGTTTGGCAAGGAGATCGTCCTGCCACATCCTGGTTCTGATCCGGACGTATCCTGGTTAAACATCCTGAATCTTCAGATCGAGTCGCAAACGATCTATGCCGCGATCGATCACGCGTCGGTCCATTGGGGTTCTCCGCTTGATCTCGACGTGTGGTTCCGGCAGCACCGGAGTGTCCTTATGACCGTGCTGCCGAGCACGCATCTTTTCCCCGATATCGGGATCAACGCTGTCCGGCATTGCAGCAACGCGCTGATGAAATTGTCGAAACGGATGAAGCCGTAAGGTGTTGCTCGGCTGAAGGCATAAGTAGCGCCAAATGCTTGAGGCAAAAATGCCCGCCCAGCTGTCGCTGGGCGGGCTTCTTTTTTGGACGTCGGGCTATCGCGGTGTGGATGTCAGAACTTGAGATCCTCCGGTATCCGTGGCGGCTTCGCCGGTCTGTTCTGCACCTTGAGCAACCATTCATTGAATGTCTCAAGCCGCTGTAGCAGGTTCTTATACACCGGACGAACATGCCGCCGGCTCTCCGGAGGGAGTTCCTTGATCACCTTCATGGCTCCATGGGTGATTGCCTCGATATCGATCGGTGACGGAACTTCACCAAGCACTTCCTTATCCTCAGCCGCTGATTCTTGATCGACCTTTGCATCGGGCTTCTTTGGCTCTTTCCGACTCCGATAAGCAGCCAGGATCTCGAGTTGGCCTCGAACACCTCCCGCCGAGGTGATCTTCTTCTTGGTCGCCCAAGCCTTGGCCCTGTTCAACTCGCCGGAAGCCGAGGCCTTATAGAGGGATATCAGACGTGAAGCCCACTCAGGCCCGTAACCAAAGTGTTTTCTGACCCAACGCCCCAGGTTCCTGTGAAGAATCCTCTTCGCTTCCGCCAGCAATTGTCCCTGGCGAAGAGCATTCTTGTCACCGCGCTCTACAGCGCATTTCAAGTCGGTCAAAATCTCATCGATTTTGTTTGGAGTATTTGCCATCCTGATATTCTCCATAATTAAAAGTTCGGATGATTTCTGAGATCAATGATGTTTTTGGCCTATAGGCCAAAAACTAGGGCGGATTTTTTCTTGGTTCCTGCGCTTATCACTAT
>CAIZGQ010000078.1 GCA_903932565.1 uncultured Hyphomicrobiales bacterium | reverse complement strand
GGTCGCGGCAAGGGCAAGTTCAAGGAAGCGGCCGCTGGCGAAAAGGGCGGCGTGCGCCTCGCCAAGTCCATCGACGAAGTGAAGCAATTTGCCAAGGAAATGCTTGGCAACACGCTGGTCACGATCCAGACCGGCCCGGCCGGCAAGCAGGTCAATCGCCTCTATATCGAAGATGGCTCCGACATCGAGAAGGAGTTCTATCTCTCCGCGCTTGTGGATCGGGCCACGTCGCGCGTGTCCTTCGTCGTCTCGACAGAAGGCGGCATGGATATTGAGGAAGTCGCTCATTCGACGCCTGAAAAGATCCACACCTTCTCGGTTGATCCGGTCACCGGCATCATGCCGCACCACGGCCGCACGGTTGCCAAGTCGCTTGGCCTCACGGGCGATCTCGCCAAACAGGCAGAGAAGCTTTTGAACCAGCTCTATGCCGCCTTCGTGCAGAAGGACATGGCGATGCTGGAGATCAACCCGCTGATCATCACGCGCCAGGGTCAATTGAAGTGCCTTGATGCCAAGGTGTCGTTTGATTCCAACTCGCTTTACCGCCAGCCCGACATGCTGGCGCTGCGCGACGAGTCGGAAGAAGACGCCAAGGAAATCGAAGCCTCGAAATATGACCTCGCCTATATCGCGCTCGACGGCACGATTGGCTGCATGGTCAACGGCGCTGGCCTTGCCATGGCGACGATGGACATCATCAAGCTTTACGGCGAGTTCCCGGCCAACTTCCTTGACGTTGGTGGCGGTGCCACCAAGGAAAAGGTGACGGCGGCCTTCAAGATCATCACTGCTGATCCCAACGTGAAGGGCATTCTCGTCAACATCTTTGGCGGCATCATGCGCTGCGATGTGATCGCGGAAGGCGTGATCGCGGCGGTGAAGGACGTTGGCCTCAAGGTGCCACTGGTTGTGCGTCTGGAAGGCACGAATGTTGAACTCGGCAAAAAGATCATCACCACATCCGGCCTGAATGTCATTTCGGCCGATGATCTCGACGATGCCGCCCAGAAGATCGTCAAGGCCGTGAAGGAACCCGCCTGATGTCCATCCTCATCAATAAAAACACCAAGGTTATGACGCAGGGCTTCACCGGTAAGAATGGCACGTTCCATTCCGAGCAGGCGCTGGCCTATTACGGCACCAAGGTCGTCGGCGGAACGTCGCCCGGCAAGGGCGGTGCAACGCATCTGGGCCTGCCGGTGTTCGACACGGTCGCCGAGTGCCGCGCCGCAACGGGTGCAGACGCATCTGTCATCTACGTGCCCCCGCCAGGTGCGGCGGACGCCATCTGTGAGGCCATCGATGCGGAAGTACCGCTGATCGTCTGCATCACGGAAGGCATTCCGGTTGAAGACATGATCCGCGTGAAGCGGTCGTTGTCGGGCTCCAAATCGCGCCTCATTGGGCCCAATTGCCCGGGCGTCATGACGGCGAATGAATGCAAGATCGGCATCATGCCGGGCAACATCTTCAAGCAGGGTTCGGTCGGCATTGTGTCCCGCTCGGGTACGCTGACTTATGAGGCGGTGTTCCAGACCACGCAGGAAGGCCTTGGCCAGACAACAGCGGTCGGCATCGGCGGCGATCCGGTCAAGGGCACCGAGTTCATCGACATGCTGGAGCTGTTTCTGGCTGATCCCGCCACGACATCCATCGTGATGATTGGCGAAATCGGCGGCTCTGCAGAAGAAGATGCTGCGCAGTTTCTGATCGATGAAGCCAAGCGCGGTCGCAAGAAGCCGATGGTCGGGTTCATTGCGGGTCGCACGGCCCCCCCGGGTCGTCGCATGGGTCACGCCGGTGCGATCATCTCGGGCGGCAAGGGCGGTGCCGACGACAAGATTGCGGCCATGGAAGCGGCTGGCATTCGCGTGTCGCCGTCACCCGCACGCCTCGGCAAGACGCTGGTGGACGTGCTCAAGGGCTGATCCATCCCCACAGGATGTGACCCCGGCGCTGCGGTTTGGTTTTACAAGATCGCAGCGTCGCCCCAATACCGCCGCTCTCATGCGCGACGGGCTGTGCATCGGCAGGGTGCCGATGAAGTGATGCGTATCTGAAGAGACACATACAAAGACGAGAGCGCCGCTTGGGCGCGGGAGACGACGATGGCGCGCCAGGATATCAACGAAGCACTGCTGCAGACATCCTTCCTCTACGGCGGCAACGCTGCCTATATCGAGGATCTGCACGCCAGGTACGAGCAAGACCCTGCCAGTGTTGATGCCGAATGGCAGGCGTTCTTTGGCGCATTGGCCGATGATCCCGCCGCTGTTGAGAAAACCGCCAAGGGTGCCTCCTGGCAAAAGCCGAACTGGCCGATCATTGCAAATGGCGAGTTAGTCTCAGCGCTGGATGGCAATTGGGGCAATGTCGAAAAGATCGTCGGCGAGAAAATCAAGGCCAAGGCAGAAGCCCAGGGCGCTGGCGCAACCGAGGCCGAAGTGCAGCGCGCGACGCGTGATTCCGTCCGCGCCCTGATGATGATCCGCGCCTACCGCATGCGCGGACATCTGCATGCCAATCTCGATCCGCTTGGCCTTGAGCCAGCGCGTGACCACGAGGACCTGCATCCGGCAACCTATGGCTTCCTTGAGGCCGATTACACGCGCCGCATTTTCATCGACAAGGTTCTCGGTCTCGAATTTGCGACCATTCCGGAGATGATGAAAATCCTCCGTCGGACCTATTGCAGCACCATCGGCTTTGAGTTCATGCACATCTCGGATCCGCATGAGAAGGCGTGGATCCAGGAGCGCATCGAAGGGCCCGACAAAGAGATCACCTTCACCCGCGAGGGCAAGCGCGCGATCCTTCAGAAGCTGGTTGAATCCGAGGGTTTCGAGAAATTCTCCGATCTGCGCTTCCGTGGCACCAAGCGGTTTGGCCTGGATGGCGGCGAAGCCATGATCCCGGCGCTCGAGCAGATCATCAAGCGCGGCGGCGCGATGGGTGTTCGCGAAATCGTCTTTGGCATGTCGCATCGTGGCCGCCTCAACGTGCTCGCCAACGTGATGAGCAAGCCGACGCGCGCCATCTTCCATGAGTTCAAGGGCGGGTCGTTCACGCCGGACGAAGTCGAAGGGTCTGGCGACGTGAAGTACCATCTGGGGGCTTCCTCGGATCGCGAGTTCGACAGCAACAAGGTCCATCTCTCGCTGACCGCCAACCCGTCGCATCTCGAGATCGTTGACCCGGTTGTGCTGGGCAAAGTGCGTGCGAAGCAGGATCAGCTTGGTGATTTTGTCGAGCGCAGCAAGGTGCTGCCGCTGTTGATCCATGGGGATGCGGCCTTTGCAGGTCAGGGTGTTGTGGCTGAGTGCTTTGGCCTGTCAGGCATCAAGGGCCATCGCACCGGCGGTTCGATCCACTTCATCGTGAACAATCAGATCGGTTTCACAACCTATCCGCGCTACTCGCGCTCGACGCCTTACCCCTCCGACGTCGCCAAGATGATCGAGGCGCCGATCTTCCACGTGAACGGGGATGATCCGGAGGCCGTGGTCTACGCTGCCAAGATCGCCATTGAATTCCGGCAGAAGTTTCACAAGCCCGTTGTCATCGACATGTTCTGTTATCGCCGCTTTGGCCATAACGAGGGCGATGAGCCGGGCTTCACCCAGCCGCTGATGTACCAGAAGATCAAGCTGCAGCGCACGACTCTTGAAATCTACACCGACAAGCTCGTGGCCGAAGGTGTGATGACCAAGGGCGAAGTCGAGAAGACGGTCGAGGATTGGCGCACACGTCTCGATGCCGAATTCGAGGCTGGCCAGGCCTACAAACCCAACAAGGCGGACTGGCTCGACGGCCGCTGGGCTGGCCTGCGGTCGGCGGATTCGCTGGCGGATGATCCCCGTCGCGGGCAGACCGGCGTTGACATGGCGAAGTTGAAGCAGATCGGCGAGAGCATTTCGACGGTCCCTGACACCTTCCATGCTCACAAGACGATCCAGCGCTTCATTGAAAATCGTCGCAAGATGATCGAGACCGGCGAAGGTCTCGACTGGGCGATGGGCGAGGCCATGGCATTCGGCACGCTGGTTGACGAGGGGCACACGGTGCGTCTCTCGGGCCAGGATTGTGAACGCGGGACGTTTTCGCAGCGCCATTCCGTGCTCATCGATCAGGAAACCGAAGGGCGCTATGTGGCGCTCAACAACATTCGAGATGGTCAGGGCCGCTTCGAGGTCATCAACTCGATGTTGTCGGAAGAGGCCGTTCTTGGCTTCGAATATGGCTATTCTCTCGCCGAGCCGAATTCGCTCGTGCTGTGGGAAGCGCAGTTTGGCGATTTCGCCAATGGGGCGCAGGTGGTGTTCGATCAGTTCATCTCGTCGGGCGAGCGCAAGTGGCTGCGTATGTCGGGCCTAGTCTGCCTGCTGCCGCACGGCTACGAGGGTCAGGGTCCGGAGCATTCCTCCGCGCGCCTTGAGCGCTTTCTGCAAATGTGTGCGGAAGACAACATGCAGGTCGCCAACTGCACGACGCCCGCCAATTATTTCCACATCCTGCGCCGCCAGTTGAAGCGCGATATTCGCAAGCCGCTGATCCTGATGACGCCCAAGTCGCTGCTGCGCCACAAGCGGGCGGTCTCAAGTCTTGACGAATTGAAGGACGGTACGTCGTTCCATCGCCTGTTGTGGGATGACGCCGAGCACAAGAAGGGCGAAGTCATCAAGCTCGCCAAGGATGACAAGATTCGTCGCGTCATCCTGTGCACCGGCAAGGTCTATTACGATCTTTATGAGGAGCGCGAGAAGCGCGGCATCGACGACGTCTATTTGCTGCGCGTCGAACAGCTTTATCCGTTCCCGTTGAAGGCGCTTGTCAACGAGCTGTCGCGCTTCAAGAAGGCCGACATTCTCTGGTGTCAGGAAGAGCCCAAGAACATGGGCAGCTGGTCCTTTGTCGAGCCCTATCTGGAATGGGTGCTGGGGCAGGTCGCGGGCAAGAGCAAGCGCGCCCGCTACGTCGGTCGTCCGGCCTCGGCTGCGACTGCAACGGGCCTCATGTCAAAGCATCTCGCCCAGTTGAAGGCCTTTGTCGACGAGGCGTTCGCCGTCTCTTGAGTTTTGAAAAACCCTTCGAACCGGTTGGGCTGTTGCCCGATCGGTTCATGTCTTTGATGTCTGACCCTGAAAGGCCGCGCATATCTGCGCGGACGTGATCTGATGGCAACCGAAATCCGCGTTCCGACCCTTGGTGAATCCGTAACTGAAGCAACCATTGGCAAGTGGTTCAAGAAGCCCGGCGATGTGGTGAAGGCCGACGAGCCGCTGCTGGAGCTTGAAACGGACAAGGTGACGCTCGAAGTCAATGCGCCGTCCGCCGGTGTGCTGGCCGAAGTCATCGCCAAGGATGGTGAGACTGTTTCGCCGGGTGCC
>CAIZGQ010000077.1 GCA_903932565.1 uncultured Hyphomicrobiales bacterium | reverse complement strand
GGGCCAGCCGTGGCAGCGCGAGCCGCAACCTGTCAACTGTGTCGATGGTGTTGGCACCGGGCTGGCGTTGCACATCAATGATGATGGCGGTCTGCCCCTTGTACCAGCCACCCACGCGAACATTCTCAAGGCCCTCGATAACCTGGGCGACATCTTTGAGAAGTACCGGAGCTGCGTTGCGATAGGCTATCACGACATTGGCGTAAGCAGACGCGGCTGCAATCTGGTCATTGGAGGCCAGCGTGTAGGCCTGATGGATGCCGTCCATCGCACCTTTCGCACCCGCGACATTGGCTGCCACAATGGCGTTGCGCAAATCTTCCAGACCAATTTTATAGGACGCCAGGCGCGCCAGATCCGCCTGGATTCGCACGGCAGGGCGCACACCGACCTGCACGGTCACGTGACCAACGCCGCTCACTTCCGACAGTCGCGGACTGATGAGCGTATCAGCGAGATCACTCAAAGTGCGCAGTGGCTCGATTTTTGACGTCACCGCGAGCGTGACAATCGGCGCATCAGCAGGGTTCACTTTGGAATAGGTCGGCGGATAGGGCAGATTTTTTGGCAGCGTGGAAGCAGCCGCGTTGATGGCGGACTGAATGTCTTGCGCCGCCCCGTCGATGTCGCGATCCAGATCAAACTGCAGCGTGATTTGGGATAGGCCGAAGGAACTTTGTGACGACATGGTCGCAAGCGCCGCGATCTGTCCGAACTGGCGCTCCAGCGGCGCTGTGACAAGTGAGGCGACAGTGTCCGGGTTGGCGCCGGGCAATTGCGTCGTCACTTGCACAGTTGGAAAATCCACCTGTGGCAGGGACGAGATTGGCAGTTTTGTAAAACCCATCACGCCGAGAATGAAAACAGCAACCGCCAAAAGTGACGTGGCGACCGGCCTCTCGATGAACGGGCTTGAGACACTCATTGGGGTGCGCCACTTGGGGCCGCGCCACCTGCGCCATTTGGGGGCGCACCAGCCGGCCCACCGTTAGCCTGCCCCTGCCGACGGCGGTTGGGATCGCGCGGCTGACCATTGCGATCCGTGCCGCGGGCATCAGATGCCGCAGGTGCGGCAAGTGGCACGGCCGCATCGGATGCGGCAGTCGCCGTGTCGACCCGGACTTTCTTGCCGTCAATCAATTGTGCAAAGCCGGTGGTCACGACCTGATCGGCGCTTTTCACATCTGCCGACGTGATGACGGCCTCCATCTCGTTCTGGCGGGTCACGCCAATCTTGATCAACGCCACGGCGTCACCGCGCAGGACATAGATAAAGGCACCATCCGGCCCGCGCTGGACCGCAGATGTCGGCACCACCAGCACATTTTTCAAAACGTCGACAAACAGGCGGACATTTGCGAACTGGCCGGGCCAGAGTTGCAAATCCGCATTCGCAAACGTTGCTTTCACTTTGACCGTGCCAGTGGTGCTGTCCACCAGATTGTCCACAACTTCCACGGCCCCTTCGGCAAGCACGCGCACATTGTCGGCTTCGAGCGATTGCACCTTCACGGGACCGCGCGCCAT
>CAIZGQ010000076.1 GCA_903932565.1 uncultured Hyphomicrobiales bacterium | reverse complement strand
TGTGGTCGAGAAGCTCCTCAACAACATTTTGGCGAAACTCGCGCCCGCCAGTGATGTGCCGGGCGAGGCCTATCACGTTACGTTGCTGAACACGCCCATCGTCAACGCCTTCGCGCTGCCATCGGGAAATCTCTATGCCACGCGCGGTCTGCTGGCGCTGGCCAACGATTCCTCGGAAGTGGCGGCCGTGATGGCGCACGAAATTGCGCATGTCACCGCGCGCCATGCGGCGGCGCGCGCTGAGCTTGAAAAGAATTCCGCGTTGATCGGCAAGGTGGCGCAGGTCATCCAAAGCCGTGACAAGAGCCAGGAAGTCGAGGCGCGGGGTCGCCTGTCGATTGCCGGGTTCTCGCGCCAGCAGGAGCTTGATGCCGACCAGATCGGTGTGAAGGTCATTGCTCGCGCCGGGTTCGACGCTTATGGCGCACCGCGCTTTCTGGCATCGCTCGGGCGGTCCGCCAGTTTGCGCGCCTCCCTGTTGGGGCAACGCTCAGGCGAAGATCGCCCCGACTTGATGTCGACCCATCCCACGACGCCAGAACGCGTCGCCAAAGCCCTCACAGCCGCCCAACAAGTGGCAGCACCCAGCGTCGGCAACACGGGTCGCGACGAATATCTGTCGGCTATCGATGGCATCGACTTTGGGGATGATCCGGCCGACGGGCTGGTGCGCGGCCGCAAGTTCACCCACCCGCGGCTTGGCTTCACGTTCACAGCGCCCGATGGCTTCGCGCTCGACAATTCGGCGCAGGCCGTGCTGGGCGTCGGGGCCGGCGGGTCGGAAGCGTTGCGGCTTGATTCTGTTCGCGTGCCCGCCACGACAACCCTTGAAGCCTACCTCGGCTCGGGCTGGATCGAAGGTTTGCAGGCCAAATCGATTGAGACGATTTCGGTCAACGGCCTCACAGCCGCCACGGCGACGGCACGGGGTGGCGAATGGACATTCCGCGTCGCCGTGCTGCGGTTTGGGTCTGAAGTCTATCGGCTGATTTATGCGACGCGTTCACTGACGGACACGACCGACAAGCGCTTTCGCGCCTCAATCGACACGTTCCGGCGGCTGACCAGCGACGAGGCAGCGGTGGTGAAACCGCTGCACATCTCCGTCGTGAAAGCCGGTCCTACAGACACAGTCGATACCTTTGCCGCGCGCATGGCCGTGTCGGACAAGCCGCTCGACATGTTCCTGTTGCTCAACGGACTGGAACGCAATGGAAGCGTCATTCCCGGCGAGCGTTACAAGCTGGTAGTCGAGTAATTGCACGGAAAAAAGCCCCATCAAATGGGGGCTTTTTGATCAAGTGACGCTTGGTCAAACCCAGTTTTATGAAACTTTGGCCGCCACGAAATCTTCATGCTCGCGCGCAAGGTCGCCGCTCAAAGCCTTCGCAATCAGGGCGCGCGTCTCGGGGATGCCATAGAGCGCAGCAAATGAGCCAAAACGCGGACCGCGATTTTCCCCCAGCAGCACCTGGTAGAGCATGTTGAAAAAATCATTCGACACGCCGGGGCGCTCAGGCGTCGCAGTCTTTGCCTTGAAATCCTGATAGCGCGGGATTTGGCGCGCCACATCGTACAGCACGCTCTGGATATCTTCAGCCGTGCTCTGCGCAGGCAGGGCACCAAGTACAGCATCAAGCTTGCTGAGAGCCTCGCGCTCCACATCGTCGGCAAGGCGATAGGTTTTGGCCGGGCGCACAAAGTCGCGAAAGTAGGCTACTGCGTAGCTCACCATCGCATCGATCTTGGGGTGTGTTTGCGGTGAGATCCCCGGTGCATAGCGGCGCAAAAAGCCCCACAGAACGGCAGGATCCTCGCTGTTGGCGACAGCGGCCAGATTGAGCAGCATGACAAAGGAGAGCGTTGTACCCTTGCCGTCCGCCTCGTTCTGCGCAGGCAACAATTCGGGCTGCGGTGGCTGCCCAGCGTGAATATGCCAGACCGGATTGCCCAGACGCGCCTTCCAGTCCTGCCGCTCATATCCGCCAAGAAACTGCTGATATTCATCGACGCAGCGCGGAATGACGTCGAAGTGAAGGCGCTTGGCCTCCCGTGGCTTCTGATACATGAACAGCGAGAGGCTCTCGGGGCTGGCATAAGTCAGCCAATCCTCGATCGTCAGGCCGTTGCCCTTGGATTTCGAAATCTTCTGGCCTTTGTCGTCCAGAAAGAGCTCGTAGTTGAAGCCTTCCGGCGGGGTGCCATCCAGTGCGCGCACGATGTTGCTGGAGAGCTTGACCGAGTCGATAAGGTCCTTGCCCGCCATTTCGTAATCCACATGCAATGCAAACCAGCGCATGGCCCAATCGGGCTTCCATTGCAGCTTGCAGGCGCCGCCGGTGACGGAGGTCTCGAAGACTTCGCCCGTCGTCGGATCGGCCCAGAGGATGAGCCCGCGCGCCGCGTCGCGCTCGATCAAGGGCACCTGCATCACGACGCCGGTGCGCGGGT
>CAIZGQ010000075.1 GCA_903932565.1 uncultured Hyphomicrobiales bacterium | reverse complement strand
CATCAATCCATTGCCAATTTCAGCGCCAAGCGTTGCCGAAAAGGCATCAGTCTTGCAGGGCCTTCCAAAGACGGTGTGCTTGGGAAGGGCTTGGACATGCGGCATCTGAAGACCTTGCGGTATTTCGAGTCCATCGTTCGAACAGGCTCCATTCGAAAGGGCGCAGAGGCCCTCAACGTGACCGCCTCTGCGCTCAACCGGCGTCTGATGGATATCGAGGAAGAGCTTGGCGTGCAGCTGTTTGAGCGTCTGCCGCGCGGCATGCGGTTGACGGCGGCAGGGGAGGTCTATGCGCGCTTTGTGCGCAACCAATTTGCTGAGTCTGAACGTGTGTTGTCGCAGATCGAAGATTTGAAAGGATTGAGACGCGGCACAGTGCGCCTGGCTTGCAGTCAAGCTTTAGCCCACGGTTTTTTGCCGCAAGTTATCGGCGCGTTTCAGGACACTTTTCCGCTCGTCAATTTTGAAGTGACGATCAGTGACCATGAGCGCGCGATAGCATCCTTAAGTCGGCTGGAAGTCGACCTTGTGATCGTCTATCGGCCGCCAGCCTTGCCGAATTTCGAGCCGCTTTTGACCATCGGACAACGCTTGATGGCGCTGATGAGCGAGGCACATCCACTGGCGCGCAAAGACATCTTGCGTCTTGCCGATTGCCGCCAGTATCCGCTCGCACTAGCAGAACGCAGCATTGGCGGTCGGCAATTGTTGGATGAAGTCACAGCCCGCACCGGCGTGACTCTAAAGCCCTCGATCCAGTCAAATTCGTTTGAGTTTTTGCGCGGCTGCCTGACCAAGGGGAAAGCCATATCGTTTCAGATTGAAGTGGGTGCGTTGCCGGATTATTTGGCGGGAACAGGTGTGGTGTGTCGGCCTGTCGATCCGCGTGACCTACCCGTGGCCAATCTGGTTCTGGGGCAATTGCGCGAACGTAATTTGCCATTGGCCGCAGCGATTTTCTGCGAACATCTCAAGGCAGCGATGCGTGCGTTGGGATCAGGCGGAACTGTTCAAAAGCATCCAGAGGCGGTGGCTCTGCCGTCCATCGCAGCCCAGTGACGCTATTCGAAGCCGGCCGTTTAAAGGCACTCGTAGATCAAGCTGTCGTTGAAATTGTCACGATACTTGACCAATGCAACCCTGCCATATTTTGAGCAGTGCTTTTCAAGCGCGTCACGTATGGTTTCGGGTGGATAGCCATGAATTGAATTGATGGTTCCGCCTTTTTCGCTATCGTTGATTGTTACATAAGGCGCGATAAGCGATGCTGGCGCGCAGCCACATGTGGCCAAGACCAGGCCAATGCAAAGAGACAGTCTGACCGACACGGGGTCTCCGGAAAAACGAGAGCTGGCGCAACGCTGCGGCAAGTTGCTCGCGCAGCTGCCCAAGGGTGATATGCAAACAAGACTGACTTGAAGATCTGATCATTGCGCGGGCCTGACCTTGGACCGCCGGCGGGTGAGATTTTTCCGCGTGAACAGCTGGTGCGTAGTCAAGCAAGTTTTCAAATTACGCACATTTTGGCTTGCGCGTTGCCTTGCGCCAGCTAACGCCTCTTACGTCAGGCACTTAAAATAATCCTGTCCGAATAATTTATGGACCGCTGCAAAGTAATGATCGAGATCAAGATGGACCGCACTGGGTCGAATACAAACAAAAGCTTTAGCTTTGCTATGAAAAAAAGCGTAAGCTAAAAGAACCTTTATCTAAAAATTATACCTGTGAAACAAAGCTAACTTTGAACTTTGTGCTTTCCAGATGTGTCTCTGAAATCTGAAAACACCCGAGGTTTAGGCCGTTTTTGTTCATAAGGATTTGTAAAAGCTGATCTGTTCTCGTGAATGCATAAGACGCCACGACGACTTAAGGGTCAAAGGCATACGAGAATGCTGCAACAAATAAAGTCTTCGCTCCCGCCATTTCCGGTCAACACGAAAATCCCTGAT
>CAIZGQ010000074.1 GCA_903932565.1 uncultured Hyphomicrobiales bacterium | reverse complement strand
TTTGTAAAGTTGCGCGCACCGCTGGCTTTGCGATGTGCAAAGACCTGCCCACGATAGGTGTTGCTCGAATGGCCCGCAGAGATGCCCTTCGAGATGATGCGGCTCGACGTGTTCTTGCCGAGATGCAGCATCTTCGTGCCGCTATCGACCTGCTGATAGCCGTTCGAAATGGCGATCGAGTAAAACTCGCCACGCGAGTCGTCGCCGCGCAGGATGCAGCTCGGGTATTTCCAAGTGATCGCAGAGCCCGTCTCAACTTGCGTCCAGGAAATCTTCGAGCGCGCCCCGCGACAATCACCACGCTTCGTCACAAAGTTGTAAATGCCGCCCCGACCCTCCGCGTCGCCGGGATACCAGTTCTGCACGGTCGAATATTTGATCTCGGCATCATCATGGGTCACGAGCTCGACGACCGCCGCATGCAGCTGGTTCTCGTCGCGCTTGGGTGCCGTGCAGCCTTCCAGGTAGCTGACGTAGGCACCCTTGTCGGCGATGATCAGCGTGCGCTCAAACTGACCGGTGTTCTGCTCGTTAATGCGGAAATAGGTCGACAATTCCATCGGGCAGCGCACGCCCGGCGGGATGTAAACAAAAGATCCGTCGGAGAAGACAGCCGAATTCAACGTCGCAAAGTAATTGTCTGTCACGGGCACGACAGAGCCAAGATACTTCTTCACGAGTTCAGGATGCGAATGGACGGCTTCGGAAATCGGGCAGAAGATCACGCCAGCTTTTGCGAGCTCGGCCTTGAACGTGGTCGCGACGGAAACTGAATCGAACACGGCATCCACTGCCACACGACGCTCTTGCACGCCGAGCAAAACTTCCGTTTCGCGAAGCGGAATGCCCAGTTTCTCGTAGGTGCGCAGGAGTTCAGGATCGACATCGTCGAGCGACTTTGGCCCCGGTGTCGATTTCGGTGCCGAGTAATAATAGAGATCCTGATAATCGATCCTGGGATAATAGACGCGCGCCCAATCGGGCTCGTCCATCGTCAGCCAGCGCTTGTAGGCGTCAAGGCGCCATTCCAACAGCCATGCAGGCTCGCCCTTTTTGGCCGAAATGAAACGAACAATGTCCTCGCTCAGGCCCTTGGGGGCCTTGTCGGACTCGATGTTCGTCGAGAACCCATACTTGTATGCATCGACGTCGACCGACTTGACGCGGTCAACAGTCTCCTGAACGGCTACCATCACACTCTCCTCACTCGGCGGGTTCAAGGCCCGTCGGCTCTGGATGCTTGTTTACGTGGCATGGCGGCAAGCCGATCAATGAGGATCGACAAGCACCAGCTTGAAATCACTATGCCGCAGATCGGCGGCGACGCCCTGCGACGTTCCTTATCGTCTTTTCGAACAAGCCGCAAAAGCGTTCTACGTCCTCCGTGCTTGTGGCCCAGCCCAAACTGATCCGCAATGCGCCCCGGGCGATACTTTCGGGGACACCCATGGATGCCAAGACGTGCGAGGGCTTGACCTTGCCTGACGAGCAGGCTGACCCCGAGGAGATGGCCAGCCCCTCGAGATCCAACGCCATTAGCAAGGTCTCTGCACTCAAGCCCGGCATGGCAAGCGCAGACGTGTTGGGCAACCGGGGGGAGTCCCGCCCAAAAATAATCAGCTCAGGCAGGGCCAAGAGCAGATGAGCCTCAAGTTGAGTCCGCAGCGTTTCGACCCGCTTGGCCTCCAGATCCGTGTCTTTGGCGGCAACGTCAGCCGCAGCCCCAAACCCGGC
>CAIZGQ010000073.1 GCA_903932565.1 uncultured Hyphomicrobiales bacterium | reverse complement strand
GCAAATCGATGTTCCATTGCCGCTTGCAACAAGTATCGCCATGTTTGTAGATGGAGACGCCTGTGCGGCAGTGTAAACCCTAGCTACCGAGCCCCATACTAGGAAGGTCTGGATGTCACCGGGTCCAGTATAACCTCCCGGCGCACCTTTCCCCGCCCCCGTCAGCGGCAGTTGCGCCATCGCAGGGCCGCACCACAGCAGCACCGCGCAAATAGATAATATACGTCGCATGGAACTACTCCCCGTCGAATGTCATGTAGGTCGTTAAGCTACGGGTGCCGGAACGAGTGCCACAAGCGCCGCCGTATTGGCCTCTACAGCCGCGGTAGCAGTGTCAATGGCGGGCTGGGCATCAGCAGCCTTCAGGGTGGCCACCTCCGCGGCGACCGCATCCACAGCCGCCTTATTCGCAGCAATCGCAGCTTCAAGTTTTGAAAGATCAGCCATAATTTTCTCCATTCGGTTCAGTAGTCGTCGATAGTGGTTAATCCGCCTCCAGAATAGCATGTGAATCCTCCGTTGTCATTTTAAGTCATGCTCCCCGGCATGAAGCATCGAATCGTGGTTCCCATATAGCCCTTTAATGGCCATACCATAGCACGGCCAAACCGGTTTGGTTCCGTTACCACCGCACCATCAGGTACCGTCATCCACTGACCATCTATGCGAACCTGATAGTGGCCGTCTTTTGATTTCCAGTCCGGATCTTCAAGTGCCGTTCCATCAGCTCCGGAGCAACACAGGGCTCCTTCATTGCTCTTGAGCCCACCAAACCATTCTTTCAGAGGAGACTGGGCATATCGCCCGTCATCTCGAGCAAATATCAAAATCAGCAATACGACTAGCTCAAGCATTTCTCCGCTCCTGCGATTCGAGCCTCCGATACGCCCTTACTACGCAAGAAATCCTTCATCTGATCGATCGTGTATTGGTGGATGTAGTGCTTGTAGAGCGATCGAGCGATGGCACACCCAAACTTGGTTGGTATCTTCGGCTCAACGACGTCCCCAGCATAAGCCGGGGACGTCAGGAGAGCTACAATCAGGATCAGACTACGCACGGGGGTTAACAATCACATACCCCGCTATCGACCGCGGATGAACACGGGTTGCCCTTCCACCGGAATTGGCGTCGTAGGCCATCCATGTGTTTCCATCGATGTGATGGCGCAGTACAAAAACATGATGTCGACGAACTGCGACCATCCCCGGAGCCGGTGAAGTTCTTGGGAAGCGAAACCAGTTTGCGGCGAGCCATAGATCTCGCACCGGTTTGCCGAACACTTCAACTGCAGCCCCGCAGCCGCAAAAGGCTCGAGATGGACATCCTGACGGGTGGGATACAATCGTCGCGCCAGCAGGATGGTGTCTAGCGAATGCTTCAGTAGAAAACACCATAGCCAAGATGGATACGATGAGCGTGATGCGCTTCATTGTTTAGTCTCTCTGTTGTTACAGGGAGGCGCAGTTTACCAAGTCTACGATAGGCAATAACAGACTTGACAAACCGATTTTATTTACCGGGCCATTCATGATCTACGCCACGATCTCCCTGCACAAATCCCTTGCCGTGGCGCAATTCACGGATATCCATTTCCGCTCGCTCAATGCGGACATCGGCGGCGTTCATGCGGACAAGGATGTCGTTAACCTTGCGGATTTCAGCCTTCATATCAATGATATCGCTTTTGACGGTAATAAAATCCGCATGCAGCAGCGCTATCTTTGTGTCCACCTTATTGCTGATCTTTGTGAGTGCAAATAGACCGCCAGCCAGTATCGACAGTGTGTCGATTACCCCCATTAGCGTGATTGTATAATCAAACACCACTAACGCCCCCTCCCCGCAGGGATCGTAGTGATTTTCTGCAACGTGTCAGCGATCTTGCCCAACGTGTCGTTGGCAGTTTTCTGATTGGTTTCGGCGACCGCCAGCCGCGTATCCAGCTTGGCTATGCCCTCCGCGGTCTTGATCTGGCTTGCGAGAAATTCATCTCGTATTTTTGCGCGGGCGTGATCGTCTACTTCGGCCTTTTCGATCACCGCCTTGTTCACCCTCGATAAATCTTCGGCATACTGGTTAAGCCTGTAGCTAGTCACATAATACCAACCGGCTACAGTTATGATGGCGGTAAGCACCGGGATGGCACCAAGATTAGTAAGGCTCCCAACGGAGAATCCCGTGGTTTTAGGCTGACGGTATGTACTTCTCTTCGGCATGGCCTACCTCTTGATGATCCTAGTGATGCCAACGGCACCCTCGTAGAGGAAATAGAATCCTAGAACGATAGAGATGACCTGCCAGAGGTTAGGGTCCAAAGCGTCAGTTACAAAGGTGCTGCAGGTGCCCGGAAGAGTTCTTCCGGAGCATCCAACAAAAGCACCAATGACCTTGTCGTAAAGAAAAACTTTGAGGAGGAAGGAAGCGGGACCAAGGGCTATAAGCGAGCGCACCCACATATTCAGCCGAGATGCCCCGGCTTCAGCAATCATCAGGTCGCGCTTGGCCTCGAGCGCCCTAACCCGCTCGTTAGATGCTATCTTGCCTTGCTCAGTAGTGGCGTTGAGGGCGACTATTTTCTCATTCGCAATGGCATCGGTGATGTGATTGATCGAGCCAAATAGGGCGGCAATCAATCCGGGTATGCCAGTGATGAGCGCCAACATGGTTCAGTCTCCCGCCTTTACTACAGGTTCAGGAGACACATTACCCTTGGACCCCATTGGGCCTGTGGTGATGCTACGTAGATATCCGGTGATGCCGCCGATGATAGCCAAAAGCATTGGTGCAAATGGCTTGTATTTTTCCGGCAGGATGGCTGTGAGTTGGACAATATCCAAAGCGCTAAGTGCCGTCAGCCCAAGCCCGAGAGCGATCAGGAAGACAGACCATATGGCCGTCTTCCATCCCTTCAGTGTTTGCTTGAGCGAGGCCCACACAGTTCAGATTTTCTTGATGTCGCTGACGACCGCAGATGCCGTAGCCTGAGCCTTGGCTGCGATGGTAGCGGCTGAAACCGCCGCTGCTTGGATTTTCGACTTGTAGTACCAAACAACGGCACCGATCGCGCCGCCGCCAACCACAAATCCAAGCCAGAAACCGCCACTGAAGATAGCCATGCTATTTCCCCTTTTTGAAGAACGAGATAAACGCAGAGAGAATCGACGCAATCCAAGATTGCTTTGGCTTCACAACTACCACAGGCGGAACAGGAATTGAAGGCACGGGCTGTGGGACTGGGACCGGTTGCGGTGCAACCGTAACAGCGACAGGAACCGGAACGGATCTGGCCTTCCACTTAGCCAGCCATTCCCTGCGCTGGTCTAGGCCAATCAAACCGCCGTTTAGCTTCTTGGTAACCCCGACAATATCGTCCGCGAGCGCATACGACATGCAGCCGCACAGGATGAAATCGGCCACGCCACACTCGAGGAAATACTGTGGATCATTTACCAGATCGGGGTTCTTAACCAGATCAAGGCCAGTCCTAGTGGCGAGGGCGCGATACCCGTCGAAACCGGTGGTCTGCGTGGCGCCCCGACCGCGGAAGTCCCAACCGTCATTTGCGTTGATACGGTTACCCATTCTCCCACCGTATACCTTATTGGCCAATGCTCTTGGGCTCTTCACATACGGTGCGGCATCGCCAACTGTGGGGAACCGAGATGGCCAAACCTGCATCATTCTGGACGCAGTGTAGTTCAGGTTTTCGACAACGTCGTGACCGGCACCGCATTCATGTGAGATCTGGGCCATGAGGTGAGCTAGAACGATCGGCGACTTCACCCCATACTTTGCAAACACCGCTGGCGCAGAATCCACAATGCCCTTGCGTAGTCCGGGGATGAACTGATCGCCATTGGGCCATAGCGCCCAAAGGGCCGTAGCGAAATCGGTCATCGCGCAGCCCTCCGGATCTCGTATGCGGTCTGCAGTGCTACTCTGCCACCGGTCTTCCTTACTTCTTGCCCATTAGCCTTTTTAGACCTTGCACCGCTGCCTTGAGCTGCTCGTCTGTCATCGGCTTGGCCGGCGGATCCGGATCTTGGCTCCACGGGGCGTACTGCCCCATCGCCTGCGCCATTTCTTTTCTGGGCGAGGTCGCGGAACGCGCTGGCGTAGTCTGTGTTAATCGGCTCACTGTCTCTCCCTCCAAGTTTGCTATAAAGTTCCTTTTCAGGATACCACCATATGGCCTGCAAGTCAGCGTTTGTTATCTTGTGGCCCTCGCCCTCGAGGATCTTTCGGGCCCGCTCGACGCGATCGCGCATCCAGACCCGCTGAGAACCAGACGTCGGCTGCTCATTGATACCTTTAAGGTTTTTGACATACCGCTCCGCAGCATAAGTCAATTCTGACTTGCTCTTTTCACCAGAGTTGTAGTTCTCGCGATTGGCCCTGAAGTCACGTTCGTGCTTTAGGACTATCTGGTCGGCCAATTGAGACAGCTTCTCCGGATCGCGAGGCACCCTCATGCCCTCGGATCGGATTGCGTCCTGCAGTCTGGCAGTCGGCTTAGCCATATCGGTCTTGCCGACGAGCGTCCCGGTCAACCGACCCCATGCCCGCATGAACCACAGATCCATGGTCACCGGCTTATAGTTGCCATTCAGGTTCTGATAGAATCCTTGTCCGATCTTCGGTCCCAGGATTGCTGATCCATAAACCTTGGTCTGCTTGTTCTCGCCACCCACGTCGAACCCAAGCTGCTCGAGTTCCTTGACGGTGAATTCCTTATGCAGGAACTCGCGCGTTCCCTCCGGACCAAGTCCATCAAGCAGTGCATTCATCTTCTTGAAATTGGCATTCATGGCAGGGCCGTTCTTGGCCTGCACATCCGTCGGGAAGCGACCGGTCTTCTTGAATGTGTCGTATGCCTTTTCAGCTAAACGAACATTCGATGTGACGGCCTCGCCTTGACTGGTGATGGCAAGAGCAGACGTGAATCCCATCTTCTGATGTGGATCATTCTTCAATTCTGGATGGATGCTAGCGGCATGATCCATCGCCTCATCGATCGCCTTCGTGTACCAGTCAGATGCGGTCTTTCCCCCACGATTCATCGCGGCCTTGATCTCTGATGCGATAGAGCGGGAAAGCAACTCATCGGTGCGTGGCGACGGCTCCTCAATTCGGCCACCCTTCACGCCCAATTTGCGCAAGGCCTTAGCACCACGGTCCATCAGGCCCTGCGCTATGTCCTCGACGTTGCGCGATCGAGGCGGAAGCGCCTTAGTATCTGGATGCAGAATATCGTTGACGGTCAGGGCCTGTTCTTTTGGGTCAGAACCAAGCTTGCCAAATCCTTCGCGTGGCGCATGCTCCAGCGCCGCGATCGGCGCACCTACCGACGAATCCTCGAACAGCGAGAACCCCTTCTTCAGGGCCTGCTCTTTAAGGGATGGCGGGATGTCCATGTAGTGGACGGGGGCGGATAGATGACCTTTATTTCTCAGCCACTGTATGGCCTCACCACTAGTAGCGTGAACAGGGCCATCTAAATGAGCCCCAGTATTATCGCCCCTTACTACTGCCCGCCATCCACCGGGAACTGGGGCAATATCGACGTCCTTCGCCATACGCCCGACTTCCGTTTGCCCCCTCTCCACCTTCACCCCGTGCGGCTTGCCGATCTTGTTCAGCGCGTCGGGAATCATCTTGTCGTAGAAGCCCTTCATGCCGGACCCGCCGACCTTGAGGTCGAGGCCACTATATTTTGCTCCACCTATCTTGGCTGTTTCCGGATCATTTATGATCTTATCGGCCATGTCTTTGCCGACGTAGTCCGCAAGTTTGCTCGCTGGCAACGCATCGTCCGCCATCGGACGAAATGAATTCTCTCCCACATATCGCTCGCCCTTTGGGACATAGGCAAGCGTGTAATTTCCATCCCCACGTTTGATAGCCCTGATCTGATCAACCTGCTTACTCAGATCATACCTAGCCGCCTGCGCCTCTCCCGGTGTCCATGAGATGCGGTCTATGCCCTTCTCCGCTGCCTCACGGATGGCGTCTTTCAGTGCTAGTTCGTGCCAGTTCTTTTTGAAGGGAGCGTTGGGGATACCCTTCTTCGATGCCTCCAACCTATCTCGCATTGATTGAATGTCTGACTTAAGTCGCTCATAATCAGCAATACGAGCCGCTCTTTTATCTGGTAAATTAGGGCTGGTATTGGCGATCGCTTTGCGAGCCTGATCCATCTGTTCAGTGGCATCAGTTATTTGTTTGCGCAGAACCTCTGGCTGTTCTGTGGCATATCCCCTCTGCCTTCCCTGCTGATGCCAGTCGCTCTGAATTTCCTCGATGTGCAGCGACGGTTTCCCATTCACCTCCCGCTCATTTGTGCGGCGGTGGACTAATACGTTGGGCTCGTCCCAGTGGGAGGAACGATAATTAGCGCCGTCTTCTCCAGAGGCGCGACGCTCATTCTGTAGCTGGGTTCGTGCTCCCTCGACAAAATTTAATTGCGACCGCTCCGGTACCTTGTCCCAGTCTTCACCTAGCTGGGCCAAAAATCTTTTAGCCCCGGCCAATGCTTCAGCATCGCTTACGAGGGCGGCCTCCTTTTTCGGCAGCGTCAGCAGCTTCTCTCGGTAGTTCTCGCCTCCGGGGAGTTGGTAGCCGCTAAACTTAGCCTCGCTTGAAGACTCATCGCGATTGCGTTCATAGAACTCAGCAACAGCGTCCATATCTATTCGTCCACGACGAGGATCTCGTTCGTCATACTCTCTATATCTGTCTACCCATTTATCCATTTCAGATGAAGATAAGTCTTCCCATGCTTTTTGGGCTTCCTTCGTCACCTCACCCAACTGCACCTTGTTCGCCGCTACATGCTGCGCGACTTCATCCTTCGTCAGCGGTCGATCGGCGTTCTGCTCCAGAAACTCCTGCGTTCCAGTATGCTCCAGCTCTTCAGCTTTGATGCCCTTGTTCTTCAGCGTGTTCAAGATCTGAGATCCGGTTGCCTTGTTGGGTAATTCAGCAACTGTCTGCTCGAGTTTTGAATAGAACTTGGGAGCGTGTTCTTCGACCGGATGAATGTTGATTGATTTCTCAAGAGCGGATAGCGGAGCACCCTGACCAGTATCAGACGCAAGTATCTGCTTCCCAAGTACACGGACATTGCGACCAACATTCTCAGCACCGGCTTTACCCAGCGACTGCGCAGCAGATGCGCCACCAGCCATGCCAGCCAGATCTTGCCCCCGCTCGATCATCTGAGGCGAGGTGTGCATCTCTCCCGTCGCCGGGTCTTCCTGCCACTGCGGAACGGCACCAGACATCGTATCCCCAGCCAGCGTCGAACCACTGCGGACCAACTGCTCTGGCCATGTCTGGAAACGATCTTCGCCTTCCTGCGTACCGGCTAACCGCGGAATGACCTTGGAGAAGTCATGCGGAGTAGTAGCGTCACTATACAAACGCTTCGCCACACGAACCGGTGCCTGAGCCACATCGCTCATCACGTCGCCCCACGATCGGGGCTGTGCGGATTGGATTGCAGCTAGATTTGACTGTGCTTCCTGATCTTGCCAGTCCGGAGCGCCGCCTTCCTCAAACCCTACGCGGCCACCTTCAGCGCGTTGTTTTTTTTTGAGAGGTTTGGTCGTGTCCCCGTTCTGGAGCCAATGCTTAAATTGACCAACGGTCATCTCAGTCATGTGGCGAAGACGGTCCTTAGCCCGACCATCCGTGAATGATTCGTGGTAGGTCCGCTTGACGTCCTTGGCATTTTCAAACCCGATGAATGCCTTATGCTCATCGAACTTTCCGGTGCGATGATCGTGCTGGTCGATCACATACACCAGCGGGCTTTTCAGCTTCGGCCCAACGTAGATGTCGACGTGATCTCCGTCCGCACCTTCCGTCCGCTTCAGGTACCCATAATGAGCAGGTAGCTTCGATCGCCACGGTTTCCCATTCGCGTCTTTGCCTTCACGGTACGAACCGCGCGGGTTTTCAATCGAGATCGGAAGGCCATGCACCCGAACATGGCCCTTGCGATAGTTCCCAACCTCTTTCTGCGGTTCAGTTGGCTTGGTGTCGACCCGCTCTGCCTGTTCTTTCACATGGGCGTGGACAGCACCACCAGTCGCACGACCCGGAACATAATCCGGATTTGCGCCAACGGTCAGTTTGGTCAGCGGCGGCTCGTCGACCAACCGACCGGCGCGGTACAGCGTGTTTCCAACCTTGCGATTGGACAGACCGACCTTGCCAAGAACCTCGTTGGTCTTCTGCAGCGGCTTCCCGACCACGCGACCCGTCAGATGCGCAGCCTCACCCATGAATCGCGGCGACATGAACGGTGTTGCAGCCAGCGTCCAAGGACTTGCGAAGTGACTACCCGCGGCAAGCAATCCAATCTCAGCACCCAACTTACCAAGGCCACGCGGAAACCATGAGCTCGATGCCTGACCGGCGAGAGATGCCATCAGGTTCTTTGCACCGTTCTGCTCGAGCAATTGCCCCAATTCTAACCGCCGACCATAGTTGGTATTGACGTTGTTGCGCATGATCGACTGCAGCTTGCGAAGCGTGGTGTCGATGTTTGCCTTCGGATTAAGGGACAGCGTCTGGTTCATCTCCTTGATGAGATCCGACGCCCTCTCATAGTCCTTCATCGTCTTGGCATACTCAGGAGCCTGCTTGACGATCTCCTTCCGGATAGCGTTATAGGCATCGTTCGCCACCTTGCGCTGTGGCGTTCCGTATGGAGTTGCCTCCTTGATGTCGCCAATCATCTGCTTCAGAGCATCAAACCCGACCGGTGTGTGATAGATCTCAGGCGGCAATTCGCCCCACTGCTCAACGGCATCACGGATCTTGTTCCTGATCTCTGACGTCTCAGGACTGATATTCACGCCATGGAAGGTCTTTACCTTCTCATTCTCCTGAAGTGCTTTTGTGACGTCATCCCAACTCAGGATGGTCTGATCTTGGCCCAGCTTGGCCATGTCGCTGACGTATTGTTTTTTCCGCTCGAGTGCCATGTTGGCAACGCCAGAACGCGCCGTATCGACAACATCAGAAATTGGGACATTCCCGCGCATGTTGTCGCGGAAGGCTTCACCAGCTTCGCCGCCGCGGACACCAGTCTGATAGGCCTGATTGAGAACCTCAGATCCAGTGTGCGTTCCGAGATTTGCCGCCAGTCCTTTCACACCCTTGGCTGCGTTCACCGGAGCCATCAGCGGATCGACAGCGCGGCCAACCTCACTGACAGCCCTGCCAACCTTACCAACGGTACCCGGAATACGGGCAGCAGCAGATCCACCGCCAGTAACGGCCATGGAAACGTCAGACATCACACCAACTGGATCTTCAGCTATCGCCTTCTTCCACCCAGCCTCGCTGCCGTAGCGATCGACCAGATACTGACCGACTGCATTGGCATATTTCTCATGAGGATGCTCGCCACCGGGGACCAGCTTTTCCGCAGCACCAAGCGCCACCCTTCCAAGAGACTGCGCGGTGTCAATCGGATGAAGAATTGGCTGAACCAGATCTTCGCCAAACTTCTTCGCACTGGGGATCAGATTTCCTACGGCGCTTCCAGCCACATCACTCCACGGCATCTTGCCGTAGTCGACCGGCGTTTCCGCATCAGTCTTCTTGAGCGGCTTAACCGTAGCATCTGGCGCAAACGTGGGCTGGCTCATCGGCGCAGTCGGCACCGACAATGGCTTTACTGGAGCATCCGGTTCAAATTCAGGAGTGTCTGTCATTCTTCATGTACCGGCCTTAAGGCGTTGCCCTTACTGTCGACATACCACTCAACGCCCTTGGTATCTGTTTTAGTGCCGACAGCCAGCGGAGGAATACCTGACGGAGGCGTATGCGGTTCAGTCTGCTGACCACCCTGTCCCGTATATCTATTCGCAGCTCCCGGCCCCTGCGTAGACAGCCCCGGAATTGCCTGAACACGGTAACGAACAAGACGCTGCACTTCGTCGAGCGATGCACCTAGCTGCTGAACGCCGTAGTCGCGATTGATCTGCTCGTTGGCAAGATGCCACGCCGATTCCGTCGGTGCATATCCGCCCTGAGCCAAGTTGGCGAATTCTTCTTTCAGCGTGTTGACTGCGCCGATATAGCGAGCCGCCAACTGCCCCTTCGGAGAATTGCCCTCGAGGTTCTTCACCTCCATCAGCTTCGCCTTGTTCAGCAGCGGTATGCCAGAGTTCTTCAACTCCTTAGACAGATCGCGAACTTCATCGATGGTCCTATCAACACTGGATGCAAGACCGACAAACCGGGTCATCTGCGGACCATTAAGCGATGCGATCTGCTTCTCTGCTCTTTTCCATTCCAGCGTAGCCTTGGATGAATCAAAGTTGCGGCGCTCGAGCTCTGCTCTTACTTCAGGCCCGTATCCATAAAGGCCGGTCGTGAGTGGGGACTGCCTGCCACTTACGATGCCGTTGACGATGGAATCAACAACGGCTGAATCTTTCCCGGTCTTCCCCTTCGGAGGTTGATATTTTGCATCTGCATCCGGAGCCTTACCAGTCACGACGTCTTTGTATTCACCCGTGCTCTGGTTCATCACAACCGGATGAATTGCACCATCTGCTGTGATGGCTGAACCAACCGGCGTCCATTTCTCGCGATCTGCCGCGGCCTTCTGAGCTAGTGTCATTTCCTTATATGGACGATCGACCTCTGCCTGATGCATCTGCAACTTCTGCTGCTCTACATCATGCTCATGCTGCAGTTCCTGCGACTTGGTATAGGCACCAACACCGGTCATCCCAGCCTCGCCTGCGGACTGCAGGAATGATCCGGGCCCACCGTGCGTGTTCGCCATCATCGCGAAGCCAGCTTGCATCAACGCCTGCTTCATCGAATGGCGCTCATCCGGAGACAGGTGGATGCCAATTTTGTCGAGCCAGCTAGTGTCGACCGGTGGCGCAGGAGGAGGAGCAAGTGAGGTAGCGGGACCGACACCGGCAGCTTGCGGCTTGCCAGCATAGCCCATCGCACTTGTGGGCTCCTCTTCGCTGTCGGGCCCAGTGATTTCCTTTGGCAATGATGCCGTGGCCGACGTCGGTTCAAACCCACGCTTTTTCGGGAACGGAAGGACGTTACCGCCATCCTCCGGAGGCTTGCCAACTTCCGGACCTTCAGGGCCACCGCTATCGGCAACCAGAGCCGCATTGGGATGGTCCACGCCATTGCGCCATTCATCCATGGCCTCCGGACCAGCCAATCGATACTTCGGCCCCTCATGGGGACGGAAAGCCGCACCAAACCGGTCATCAAACGATACCGCAGGTTCCGTGGCACCTAATCCTGCCACCGTCGGTGGGGTATAGTCCCCCATGTAGCCACTTGCGTAGTCGTCTGCCTCCGGATCGCCGCCTCGAGCAAAGCCGCCATTGGCATAGCGCCGAACGCGACCGCCACGGTTCATCGGGCCATAATCAGAATCTGGGCCGCTACCGCCAACCAGACCCGGCAACGGATTATCTGCGGAACCTGGATCTGCATCCTGATTGCCCCACCAATTAGACAGGCCCTTCGCCGCAACACCAAATCCCTTCATCTGATCTTGCGATAGACCCTGCTGTTTGGGCGCGGCGGGGGGCGCGGGAGGGCCCTTTCCATGGACCGGCTGCATTGCGGGCACCCAGCTATCAGCACCTCCCCACGGGCCTGTATAGCCTCCTGATGCCCTATGGCGACGGGGCGGGGCAAATCCGGGGATGCGACCACCGCGGGCCGCAAACATGGATGCGGCAGATAATCCAAGACCAGCAACCTGAGCAAAGGTATTCGGTGTCGGACCCTGCGTCTGGCTGGTTCCACCCATCTGGGAGCCGACTCCAGTGTCGATCGCGGCAAGGTACTGAGCCACTTGGAACGGGTAGCCCATCTTCTGGTAGTAGTCCTGACGTCCCTGCGTGTCCTGAGCCTGCTGGGTCGTCTGCTGGAGGGTGCCTGCACCAACCTGAGCCTGACCGCCTTGGATCTCCTGACCAGTCACGCCAGCCATGCCCTGACCACCCGCAATACCCGTCCGCTGCTGGTTCTGGGCCGCTCCCAAGGCTGTCTGGAAGCCTTTATCGCGCAGTCCAGCAATGACCGGTGCCTGTGCCCTCGTCTGACCCTCTGCCGTCAATGCCTGCGCTACGCCGACACGATCGCCGCCCAATGCATTCTGCGCCGCGGCATTGCCAACAACACCTGCCTGACCCTCTGCGTTCTGATGCGCGAAATCAGCCATCGTCGCGTTAACGACATCGTTCGTGTAGGGGCTTTCGTACTGGGAGATGTCTTGACCGGTGATGGGGGCTGAACTGCCCTGTATCTGTCCGAATGCCGTCTGGTATCCCGGCTGAGCCGCATTGATCGTTCCGAAACCAGCCTGCTGCTGCTGGTTTATCGGAGCTACTTCTTCACCGCCGTATGCTTGGTAGGGGGTTCCCGCCGCTGATGCTGCCCGCGAAAGAACATCGCTGTAGGCACCCATGGCCTGCGGATTGGCACTCGACGTGGTCGAGGTCGTATTAGAACCCTTACCGCACATCGCTATGCTCCCTTATGCCCGTCGACATCCAGCAGGTTATTGTTTCCGTAAAACGGTTTCTTCCAGAAATCCTTGCCGGACGGTTCGTTAATCCAAGCAGCATTATACACGAAAAACGCGCCTGCGGGGTATCCAAGATGACGCCGATACAGCCTCACCTTTCCAGCCATGCGGCTGTTCGTCAGCACACCAATCACCAGAGGAAGCTTTGTCTCTTCAGCGCACTTCTTGGCAAAGTTAATCATGCGATCGGAGTAGTCGCTCTTCCGCTTGTCCGGGCGGATGAAGTTGAACAACTCCTCGAGGTGATAGCTCTGGGTGTACCAAAACTTGCCTATCAGCAGGAAGATCATCGCCTTGATGTCACCGGGATCTCCGATCACCCCCAGAATGGCACCATGACGGTTGAATGCCTTCTGAAACATCTCATGGGCGCTCATCTCATCCAGCGGCATCAATCCGCCCTCGCTGTGCATCATGTGAAGCAGACGCATGACCTCGTCTTCGTCTTCCTTCGTAGCAACTCGGACAACCTCTTCCATGTTTCAATCCTTAAATGAGCATACCAAGTTGCTGCGCGTGGAAAATTGGATCACGCGCACCCTTGGATAAATTACAATCGACGCACGTTATCTGCAGCGCCCTAGCATCGGCATATAGGACAATGTCAGTCATGGGCTGGTCCGGCCAAATTCCTTAATGTCTTTATGTGTTTTTTCCTTTGACTCATTACCCACTTATCGAGCCAAGCGTGACCTTTCTTCGGATCACCGCCGCCTATTCTAGCAACAATTTCCGGAGAAATCACATATTCTCCACCGGCCAAATTCACAGGGACACCGGGAGCGCTAGGGCTACCCCCAGTAGCTAATCCCCTTCCATATTTGCTATTTCTTCCAAACATTCCTTCCAGCTTTTTCAGGCCAGCCAAAGTATTGCTTTGGCCTAAATGGCTCACTGTCTCAGCGGGGATGACGTATGAATTTTGGCCGACGTCAGCGGCTAAGTGATCCGTTCTCCCCGGAACCGACGACACGATCGGCCCCTCAAAGACTGGCCCACCAGATGCTCTCGCTCGACGCTTCATCGCATAAGCGATCGCCAAACTTTGGGCCCTTGGCTTCCCAGCCTTAAGCTCAGCCTTGAGGTTCTTTACAAACGCCGGTTGCGACTTTGATTTGATCAGCGGCATTGTGCCCTCACTTATAAACGTATTCGGTTATAAACACGACACCCGCGGCACCGGCGCCTCCAGCAAAGTTACTGGCAATGTTTGCGGCAACCCCTCCCGCACCACCACCGCCGTAATTTTGCCCCGCCGCGCCTGTTGCTCCAGAACTTGCGTTGGGGCCGTTTACTCCACCAACCCCCATGAGACTATTTCCGCCACTTCCACCATACGAAATGAAGGATACGCCGGTTGCCCCGACACTCACATACATTCCAACCGCGCCACTTTGTCCGGGCATCGTAATGTCGCCAGTTCCAGCCACACCACCAGTGCCGGGATTTGCGTTTCCCGCAGACGAAGCACCCACACCGAAGGAGCCACCCTTTCCAATGCAGATAGCGCCGACCGATGTATCTCCACCAGCTATACCGGAATTAAGACCAGCCAACCCACCCGTTCCTGATGTCCCGATTGTAACGACCTGTGATGCACCGATGGTGGCGGCACTTGCAATCAAACGAGAATAATTTCCACCACCACCACCACCACCACCGAGATAAAAAGCGGAAGCTCCAGCAACACCACCACCACCGCCGCCGCCTCCTACGCATTCAATGATACAGTAAACCATTCCGGAAGTTGGAGTATAAGTTCCGCTACCAGTAAAAATTTGTTTAACAACACTCAGATTTTTTGAAGTTGGTAAATTTGAAATTACAAATGCAGTAGATGCCGCACGGTTGGATGAATCCCCGGCAGGGGCCGTCGGCACAATCATGTTTGGGTTTTCATTGCCAAACATCAGTAGAACTCACAGACTGTCAGCGGTAACGATGCTCCAAGACCAAATGCAGACCAGCCGCAGTTCACGTTTGGAAAGTTGGCAGGTGAGAATTGTAGTGTTGCGCCCGGATAGATGACAAACGTGCCACCCAATACGGTCGTTGTTGGGGCGACAGCCATCGCCGTTGGATAAACATAGATCGTCGTCGTCCCCGGATTGTGAAACATGATCCCATGGCGAAGCGTGTTGGCAGCAATAGCAACACTCGCCGCCGTCGCAATTGAATTAAGGCCGGTTGCCACTGGAGATGTAGAGGCGGTAGCCTTTGGGAACGCATTTACGAGCGCCTGCGCGAGCACTGCAAGCGTCTGGACCCCGCCCTTCTGTGTCGACACTAGGTCGTTAAGTCCACCAGTGTTGATATCTGATTGTGGTGATTGCTGATCAACCATCATCGCCTCCCAGATGGGGCATAGCGATAACGAATCCGACCCAATCGCCAGAAGCTACCAAGATCACTTGACTTCACAGTTACCGACATCTGCCTGCCACGGAAACGAACAGAAATGTACTCCGTTGTCGATGTCATCAAATACGGGCCGTAAACCGTCGGAACGTCGCCCGGATAGTTCGTGACATTGAACGAGATATAGACCTGTGCGGTTCCGGTGGACTGGCTTCCATACGTTCCCCAGATCATGTCGGGGTAAATCTGATCTACAAACGCAAACTCTTCACCCTCTGCGATATAGAAATATCCGCTAGTGAAGGTCGACGTCAGCGGCTGACCATCTGCATCATTCGTTGTCTCTTGCAGGTATATAATTCCGTTAGAGGTAGCTGAGATTGGATTTCCAATGATGTTTTGATCGATCCATGCCGATCGATTGATAAGACCGCCATCCCACGGCATTCCGGGTTCTGTCAGATTGAACTTGATATACGAATCGCATTCTCCGCTAACAGATGCCGCAGACGGAAACAGCCAGCCAGCCTCGTTGTATGGAGTATTTGGCATTGACCGGATGTTTTGCGTGAACGACGTATTCAGGTTCTGGAAAACAAAATCCCACATCGGGCATGGCATTACCTTGCACACGCCTCCAATGTACGAGTAGAAGTTGCTCTGACCCATCCAATAGACGCCACCTCGCAATTGTTGCGCGGCATGGGACGAAATCAATCCAGCACCAGATCCTATCTTGTTGAAGCTAAACTCTAGTGGATACCCAAGATACTGCGCCGCCCAGAAATCAATGTCGGTCCAGAACAGATTCTGGTTCTGAGCTGCCATCCCGCCACGGATCATAGAGCCGCTGGGCAGTCGGAACGATCCAGCCTGATCCGTCGTCAAAACCTTGAATTGCGTGTAGTCACCTACGTCAGACCATTTGATAAGCATTGGATCAAGAGCCTGACCAATTGCATTTGTCGCGGTCGACCCCCAGCAGAACAGTATCTGCAATGTGCTCGATACGAAAATTCCATTGTTGAACGGAGGCGCTGACGGAACGACTGCTGCCGCGGTAAATCCAGCCGTTGGATCATAAGCGTAAATAGCACCGCCATTCGGGCAAGCTAGAGCGATTTGACCCCAATTATCACTCGTCCAATCCGTTGCGGTGATCGGCGTTCCGGTCATGGATGACGGAACAATACCACTTCCATAGCCACCAGATCCGTATCCACCGCTACCATAGCCAGACCCGCTGGGTGACGGGCCCAGAGAAATATAATAGAGAAACTCCGCATTACCGGAATTCATGTACGACGTAGCCGTGGACGAAGCTACGGAACCGGCAGTGAACGTGAAATTATTTGCATCAACTACCGTAACTGGATAGGAGCCGATGACTGTTATGCCGCCGACAGTTGTCGTTGCCTGAAATGAAATGATGTTATTGTTCGACATCCCATGCGCGGTAAACCTAGCAGCAACCAAAAATGAATTGATGGTTGTGGAGAATAATGGAACGGACCCCGTACCGTTTACCGCCGTCAACGCAGCCGTCGCAGCAGAGATTGTGTATGCTGTAGAGCCGACAATGTTCTGAATTGTATAGAGGCCCGAAAGAATTATTCCACCAACCGACACCGGAGTATTAAGCATCAGAGTATCGTAGATCGTCAGGTTGTTGACACCAGTATCAGTAATACCGATCGTCAATGATCCAGTCGTGGTCGTAAAATTAAGAGCGACATCAGTTTTGACTTGCTGTGGCGTTATGCTGACGAACGATCCGGATGTGATGACACCCAGAGAACTAGTGGTCCCAGCCAACAGATGCTGCGCCCCGTTCAGATCCTGCCACGCATGAAGTTCGCGCGGTGTTCCCGCAATATTGAAGGAATAGTATTTCTGAAATCCGCCAATCTTCTGCGTCAGGCCATCCTTGAAACGGATATTCTGGCTTGTAGAAATACCAGCCTTCAGCGCAGTCGGAGTGCGCTCAACATTGACACCGGGGACTAGTTCAACTGAACCAAATGCCATTTCATCACGTTTTTATTAGGGGCAAAAATGAAACGATAGATGGCGGGATGTTCTGGGAAGCGCCGGAACCTACTGCGTTTATAGTGATGCCAGTTGCACTGTTGTTGGTCGTGCCCGTATAGGTGCCAATTCCGCCGGTCGCGTTGCTGGCGACGGGGGGCAATGACGATCCTGCTCCGTTGTATACCGGAAATCCAAAGGCGTGCGCATGTGTGGGATCAGTAATCCCATGAGTATGCGTTTGCATCCGCTGATCGCCACCAGCCGCGCCCATGATAGAGGCGGTGAATCCACCAATGGGGAACGTGATACGAGCTGATGTAGCCCCAGACGCCGCCTGAATAGTATCTAGCGCGATCCTTGCTCGAGCCCGCTCATCAGGAACGGCAAACGTCGTTATGCCGTTTCCACCAAACGTCGATCCCAATGCCTGAAACAATTGCGGATATACCGAGGCCGAATACGTCGCACCGTCCTTAATCAAATACGGCGAGAACGTACACGCCGTCATCCACGCAGGAAGTGCTGACCATCCCTGAAGATCAAGAGCCGCACCGACTTCTGGCATGTTGACGTAGTCCAAGTCCGTTCCGTCAAAGAACACATGAGTCTTTCTTCCGTATGGAACGCCGATCTTCTTTCCGCCTCCTGTTGGGGAAAGTTGAATATAAGAAGTCCCAGTGCATTGGTTATCAATAATATAATAACCAAGACCATTTGTTGGGAATTGGATTACCGCTGCCCCAGTCTGGGCTCCAGTAAATCTTAACATCGCATTGGCGCATTGAGGCAGTGAACCAAGCCAGATGCCGCTAGTAGATGCAGAAGTAAGAAGAATGGTAGTTGCACCAGACAAAGAAATTGTCGCAACGCTACCAAACATTCCATCAACCATCTGGAAATTTGGGTTAAGGGCAGACGTTCCCCATGCACCTGCAAGATCGCCCGTATTTGGGACAATTAGCGACCTGTATGTAGTTACTGGTTCAGACATCTCTTATGTCCTTGGCGTTGGTGACGGTACGGATATGTCTTTGATGCTTCCGTCAGAGAAGCGCTTACGCATTTCTTCCGTCTGTGCCGACGTCAGAAGCATCTTGGTATGCGCCGACCAGTTTCCGGCCATCTGCGGATCGTCTACGCCAGCACCGAAGTTGCGCTGATATCCCGCAGCGAAGATCATGGATGCCGATAGCATCAGGTCAGGGAAATAGACCGACAGAAGCGTGGTCGCCACAGAGGATGAAAGAGCAGGAGGCCTCAACGTGCCAACTACCTCTACCGTGTATGCCTGATCTGGCCACGGAGCTACGATGATTGAACTCTGCGTCACCATGGCAAAGTACTGCGGAACGGTTGATCCTGTAACGCTAGGCCACATCCAATTAAGCATTTCCATTGATGCGGGAACAAGAGGATTGCGCGTTCCGCTATCCGGCTGTGTAGCTGTCGGCGTGACGACGTTGAATTCCTTGCACACGATGAACGTGCCATTGGTCGATGGAAGGTTGAAATTCCTGTTCCCGGCCACCAATGCAGCACTGGAATCTCGCTGCACTGTATTAAGCAGATCGAGCTCGCGATACAGATACTGCTCCGCATCGTCGATGATATTGGGAAGGACGGTCGTCAAACCGGCGTCAGCCGTCGGCACAACCAGCATGTTGGCGAGTGACGTCACATATGTTGAATACGTCAGGCTCATGTGATGCCAAATATCTTAATGACGCCGGTTTGGATATTACCTGAGTTGAACAGGAAGTTCACCCCGGTAACGGGTGATGCATTCTGAAATACACCGTTGATATCAGACTGGGCGAATGTCGTAGTTCCGATAGCGCCCGGCGTTGGATACTGAAGTGAACCAACCATAGTTTTGTTATTTACGGCGCTAGCCGGATTAAAGAATTTAATAAACCCGCTGACGCCAAGCACAGTCGACGTCTGAAGCTGCGTGGTGGCCCTAGTTCCTGAGATCAACAATGCAGACGTAGACGTATCCGTAACCAGCACAGAGCTAACATTTATCTGCGCAATAGAAACATATCCAGACGTCGTAAATGCCGATCCAGTCGTAGCAAGAGTCATCTGGAACGTGGTGGTTTGAGCGGCGGGGCACACCGTATCAAGCATGATCATGAAGCTTCGATAAGCGGAGTTAGTAAAGCTGGTTGTGTCGCTAACCGACGCAATCGCATTCGGTAACAGCGTATTCAGCAACACCATGCCGCCCTGCGCAGATACAACACCAGTACCGCTGCTTACCAATACACCAGTAGCCAAGCTGCCAAGCAATAGAGATCCGGTGATGGATGTCGTTCCGATGATGTTTACAACACCGGTATGAACAGTCGTTCCAACGACTCCAAAAGTTGAAGTAAACGTTGCTGTTCCGACGACGCCAAATGCACCAGATGTGAATAGCGTTGTGCCGATAACGCTGAACGCACCGGACGTGAACGTAACGCTTCCATTCACCAACACAATTCCGGTGACGTTTACGGCGCTAAAATTAGACGTTCCGATTACACTCAGAGTTCCGGTAATTATGGTTGTACCGATGACCCCATGGACACCAGTAAATGTCGCTGTCCCCAGCACATTGAAGTTGCCACCAGTGAACGAAGCAGTACCAACATTGACGAATGTGCCGGTGATATTGGTGGTTCCGACAATTCCGAACGTGCCGGTTGCCAGCGTCGTTCCAACTACGCCGAATGTACCGGTCAAAACAGAATTTCCAGTCAGACCAAGCGTACCGTTTAGAATCATGCCCCCGCTAAGAGTGGCAGTGCCTCCAACGGCAAGGACCGTTCCGATGCTCAACGACCCAGTCAGGCCAATACTGGTGGCCAACTGCGCCGTCCCGATGGCATTGTTCTGCATCTGGGAGGAGCCGATGGAGTTAGCAACGATCTGAGACGTGCCAATGATCCCGCTCGCCATCTGAGCAGACCCGACCGCATTCGCCGCTATCTGCGTTGAGCCGATCGCTCCCGTTGCAATCATCGAACTGACGATCGAAACCGTCGCAATACCAAGTACCAAAGCAGTGGCAGTGCCGGAATTGAACAGGCCTGTGCCGGGAGAAACTAGATTTGAAATTGTAGTCCAGTTTGCCGAGTAGCTCGTAGCCGATACCTTGGCCAGAAACGTGCCGGTGCCGCCGCCAGCGGGCAGATTGCCAGACGGGATAGAAAGGTCACCGATCGCGCACTGCATCGGCAGACCGGTGATCTTCTGGAAGAACGCCACCTGATCCGTAGCAGTCGGAACGCCATAGTTCATGACGCTGGGCGCTTTGCCCACCAGATCCTGCTGCGAGATGTTCCAAGACTGGGCAGTAGTAGCGTTCGTGCTATCCACAATCTCGAGAAAGACCGTAGACCCGATCGCGAGCGCACCCGGCTGGTAGGTCGATAACCAAGGGATTGTTCCTACTGCCGCGGCCATAGCACCCTCAATTCTGCACGTTGGACTGGATTCGGACTTTTCCATCCATCGTTAGACGCATCTTCCCAGTAGAGGTCATGCGCTGAGTAGTCTCATCGATCGTATAGTTCTCGGGCCTTGCGTATCGGATCGGAGGCGGATCAGCAGGCAGAACCAAGTTGCCAAGCTGACGCTGCGGCTTGTCTAGTTCGTCCTCATGAACCAACACACGAAGATTGATGATCTTGTTCCCACGCCAATCATGCTTCCATCGCATTTTATTATGTTGGCCAATCATTCCATTGGAATCGCTCGTCCCCCAAGCGCATGGGTGAGACGGATCTACTCGAGCTCGACGGGGATGCTTGCGCATTATTTAGTCCTCGCGAATTCGCCAAATATTTCTCTCGCCTTCTTCGCGTAGGCATCCCTTGCATCGTCAGGGGTATAAAAAAGCCCCAAGTACATGGATTTCCTACCGACGCAAATCCTAGCGGTATATCTTCCGCATTCGTGAAGACGGACCCCCTTAATGCCGAGCATATTCTTCTTTGACGTTTTTTGATTTGCACTGTTTTGACTGTCGCTGGCTTGGCGAAGGTTTTCCCATCGATTGTCGGGCCGACCCATATTTTTATGATCAATCCTGTCGTGTGGCCATTCACCAGTCACATACAGCCACGCAAGTCTATGGGCCAAATACCGCTGTCCAAAGATGGTTATTCGGATATATCTGGTTTTTGTTTCGGCCCATCCCGCCTCATCTCCAGCCTTCTTTTGGTTGTTTCCTTTCAGCCAAAAGAATTTGCCAGTCTCTGGCTCATAGCGCAGTACCTCGCGAAGGCGATCGGCAGATAGACCTTTTTCAATGTCGCTTGGCTTCATCTGTAGTACGACCCAAGATTAGGGGTGATGGTCAAATTGGTGTTCTCTATGTTCTGGGAAGCCGCGGTTTCCCACGCTTCCTTGGCATCAACTTTACGCTTGTCTTCCAACTCTGGCTTGAACACTCGAGCGAGACGGTGGGACATCCCCGCTACCATGGCATCATACCATAAAAACGGAATGTCTGGAGTAGACCCACTTGGCAGGTTTGCGTCTTGGATCTGGGTACAGGCGTAATAATTAATATAGTTCGTGGTGCTGAGATTGTAGACGGGATAGATCGTCAGCGTGGGCGTGATCTGGCGACTGAACCAGTACATTGTAGGTTGGCCCGGTGTCTGCTTCTGAGGATATCCAGCATACTCATCCCGGCTCATCGGATTCATGAACAGGTCAGTCTGCGTAGAGGTGCCCTGATTGGTGCTGTAGTATGCATCCAGAACCATCACCACGCTGGCCGGAAGCGTGTAGGTGGCCGTTCCAGACACCAGTGCGATCGAGCTGAGCGTCACCTCCCACAGGTTGACCTGCTTGTTCGACCATTCACCGTTGAGAAGATTCAATTCCCGTCGAGCCGTCATGAAGTGACGTTGCTTCAGTTCTGACGGGTCCATTCCGATACGTTCAAAGGCAGCGAGAATGCCCTCGCTGTTTGACAGGCTGAATGTATAAGTTCCGGAGGATGTCACGCCTTGGTCCCACCAGCGAGGTTAGAGATCGTCGTGTCTTTCTGTTTTGACCCGGCAGAGGAACCAAACCAATAGTTGAGAGTTTGAATGTAGCCAGCGGAAAGAGCCCCGACCAAAACATTGAGGACATCACTGTTGACGGTTGGAGGACGAATAACCCAGAAAAACAACACGGCACCAAATGCAACTGTCGCAACAAGTGACACCAATAGAGCGCCAACTTTCTCTTCCATGTCGCACTCCCATTATTGATAGACATAGGTCAGGTTGCCAGCGATCACGCCAGTCGATGTGAGCATGCACAGTTCCTGTCCAGCCGCCGCAATCAGTATGGTCCCTGCGCCGTTACCCAAGGTCCAACCACCGTTAGCCGCAAGCGATACACTGCTTGCCAAGGTTAGGCTTCCAATGAGTGCCGTAGATCCGTTTGCACAGTTGGTCCCAGTCCCGTTTGTAAGTGCTAGAGCATTAGCCGATGCTGATATCACAAACATGGAGCAAACATTGATTGCCGACCCTGCAGCTAGGGCGACAAGCTGCTGACTGAATGTCGTAGCCTGTGAGATGGCCAGATTGGTCTTGGTCTTCTGCAAGCAAGGATCGCTGGAAACATAGCCAACAATTGCTGTGCCCGCCGGGATGGACGCCAATGCCGCCGTATTGATCTGCGCCAAGATTCCATACAGAACGCTGGCCGAATCCGCGTCAATGTAGGTTTTGCAGTTGGTGTCTCCTGCCGTTCCGGAGCTCATAGCCACCGTGTTGCCACTCGCATCCTTGATGTTCAGCGGAATCTGCGAACACACAGCATTTGCCGCACCGCTTGATAAAAGCGTGAATGCGATTGTTGGCCAAACTTTATTCAGGATTTTGCTCATGATCTAATCTCACTTAGAAGTGGATGACGGTTCCAGCATACATACTGTCGGTAGCGTTAGAGAAGTCCAGCGACGGACTGAACCCGCCAGCAGAAGCTATTACAGTTATCAGGAATGGAGAGATTACCACAGAACCGGCCCCATTGTCAGCCTTAACGGTGATGGGATCAGAGCCTGCGGTGAGCGGGGATATGGCGTTGCTAAGCGCAGTGCCGTTGATAGCAAACAGCGAGCTCGGATTGCTGGTGAACGTATAGGTGTACGTTCCAGTGCCGTTGCTTACAGAGAAATTGCCGATGAGGGTTGACGTCGCCGCCGTCGATGCGATCGTAGCCGCAGACAGGTTAAGAATGAGCCCACCGACAATAAGGCCGTTGCCATAAACCAGCGGGAACCCAGTATATGCGACACCATTGACCTTGATGTCGCTGGTCGTCAATAGGGCCAATGCAGCCCCGCTTACGACGACCCCAGTCATACATCACCGCCCAAATGTTGCTTGGATGAATTGAGCCGAAACACTTCCCGTTCCAACGCCGCCGGGGCCCGACGCAGAGAGAATGTTAATTCTCAGTGCCCGCACCGGAAAGGCGTAGTTTCCATTGATGGTGGTTGTGGCCAGCGTGATGCCGGGATTGGCTACCCATGTAGCATTAGCTGCGGTCGTGGCATTGGCATTCCCGCTGAACGGACCTATCTGCGTGACGTCGATGTTGTCCAACGTATGCTCGACATTGAACGTGGCCGTTCCAGCCACGACACACTGAATGCCAATATTAAACGGGGTTTGCATCCAGTCAGGAAACCAGATGACGGCACTAGTGCCAGTTCCGTTGGCTGTGAGTAAGGTTGGCATACCCATCTGGATCGGTCCTCGTTATTTCTTGCGACGAGGCCTATCCGCTCTGTGGGCTACCTCGCCACCGTACATCTTCATGGCAATGCCGGGATACTTCGCCTTGACCTTTGCCCTTACTTTGGCCTTCAGCGCTGGCGTTCCGAATTGAGAAACTCGAGCCAGCGCATTCCTTGCGTGTGAAGCATCCTCAATCGGGTAGCTTCTATCGGGACCGCCGAAGTTCTTCGTCGGTATTTTCTTACGACTAGATGCCGTAAGACGAGACATCAGGAAGGCGTACCGCCGTAGGTATCTTTCGGATCGCTAGATCCGTCAACACCATGGCCACCGCTATGAGCGGTAGAGAGCGGTGAACGATTGGCACCAACGGCACCACCGCTCTTGCGACCGGGACGATCGAAGCGCTTCTTAGCTTCCTTGCCCTCGACCTCATGCTTCTTGCCCTTCTTGACCTTGCCACCGCGCTTGCGCTCATAGCCAGTCTCGGCACCGTCCTTGTCGTCCTTGGCTTCTTCAATGACATCCTTATTGCCAGCGGCAACGATGCCAATGCGACCGCCCTTCTTACGCTGAACATTGTGTCGATTAGCCATATCTAGGCTCCTTATGCCTGTGTCGTGCCGAAGAGGGTGGAACTGTTGAGCGGAGTGGCGTTGATCATGTTCTGAACCGGAACCGACATCATGATCGTCAAACGACGAACACCATCAGTCGGTGCCGCGACACCAGTACCGGTCAATGCCGTCGACACGTTCTGTGTACCACGAACGTCAACGGTCGTGGAGCTAGAAGTTGTCGAAAGCGCCTTGGTCCAGCCGGTGTTGTTGATGGCAAAGCCACCATTCCAGAAGATGTTCAGATATTCCCACTTGTCGGAGCGAATATTTACGCCGAACACGTCGGAAATACCAACAGATACCGCGGCTGGCGCACCGGAAGTTGCCGCCGTACCAGCAGTCACAACGCTGGCAACGTACTTGAATGCCTTCTTGCCGTTGACCACGGTAGTGCCGTTCGCAGTGATAGATTCCGTCATCGGGTAGCCGTAGATATCATAACCAGAGGCCAGCAGCGTCGTGGTTCCCGAACCAACCGATGCCGCCGCAACACTCAAGGCGCGGCAAGAGCCCTGCAAGGAATCGAAGGTAAGACCGAAACCAGCCAGCCTGTAAGGTTCTGACGCATTGGCAGACGCTGCAGCAGGCCCGAACTGCGTAGCTGGCGGCAGTAACGTATTATACAGATTACCCTGACCGATCGGAGCATTGTTCAATGCCGTCGCGGCAGCAGGGGAAACCGTGATTACCGTGGTGTTGGTCGATTTGCTCTGTACCTGAGTGAACAATTGCACGTTGGTGGCAGAGCCAGATCCAGCGCCACCAATGACGATCCACTGGCCAATCGTAAACTGCGAGTTATCTACAACAACAACCGTCGTGGAGTTGGCCGCAGTAGTACCGGTGGTGAAACCGAAGTCGATCGCTCCGACAGAGGCCGTACCGCCAGTGCTGGCGTTGTAGATGGTGATGCCGGGTGTCCAGACCTGAACGCCAGCCGCAGTGCCGAGAACCGCGGTAGTCAGAGCCAAAGCAACGCCAGCAGTAGTCGACGGAACCTGAGATGCAGCAATCGTAGTCGTACTGTTGGCCTGTGGGACAACGTCAATCAGCACAAAGTACGGGTTATTGAAGAACCCCTTGACCACACCGGGGCTCAACCCATCCTTGTTCGCTGGGGACTGACGCGGGTCAGGGACCATATCGCCTTGATAGCTAATGGAGGGGCCGTCGAATGGCTCGACGCGCCCGTCCATCAATGACCCGATGCTAATACCGGGGCCGCGAAGCAGTGTTTCAGCCATGAGCTCGTCTCCTTGTCATCGCTGAATTACGCAGTCGGGAACTCGCCCCAAGCGGCGCGAGGATCGTTGATGCCGAACGAATAACGCTCGTAGGCCTTCACCAACAGGTTGTCGGTGATGTTGTCGACCCACATATCGCTTTCGTAAGGAATACGAAGCATATGGATCAGGCCTTCGATGTTGGTCGTCAGGAACCAAGCGAAGTTCGACGTCAGGAAGTCCAGCACGATGAAGCCTTCCGGCAGACCACCTGAGAGAGATAGGATCGCGTTGACGTCGTTGTCCGCAGTGCCGGGACGAAGCTCAGTCTTGGTCAGGCGGATCGCAACCGCTTCAAGATTCGGCGGAACGATCAGGCGACGGGCTCGAGCCAGAATGCGGAGGCCACGCTCGTTGACAAACTGGGCACGGACGTTGGTCATGTCCGCAAGCAGCGTCGACTCGTTGAGTGACTTCGGAACCGTCGAGGTGTTGGCCCAAGTACCGCCATCATACGGATGCGACGTCGAGAAGAACGCCACACCGTCACCAACCTGCGCACTGTTGTAGGTCGTGCCCAGATTGAAGATGTTCGCGGCCTGAATTTCCTTGAACTGCGCGAACGCCTCTTGGAGTTTCAGGTTGGTGGGGTTGAACTGAGCCTTGTACAGATTGTCATCGATGGCTTTGCGTGTAATCGCGTAGCCCAACGCCACCTCGATATGCACGAATGCCCAAGTGAATCGCTCGCCAGACTGATTGTCGAACTGCGTAGCCGCACCTTCATCCTTAAGGAACGGCAGCGCAACGAACGCCATCTGCGTCGAACGCTCAACGGCCATTGCCGATTTGTGGGTTTTGAAGACCTTGTCCCACTGACGCGGGATCATGTCATACGAACCCCGAACATCGAACAGACCGGGGAGCAGTTCAGAACGTATACTAGCGAGAGAAATAGGCATTGGTCATGCTCCCTATTATGCCACGCCAGTCAACGTCCGGAAGCGCTGGTTCGCGAACGATACGATGACCCAATTGTAGTTGGTCGTCGTGTCGGACCCGTTACCCACGCCCGGATACATCGAATAGACTTGGAATGGAAAACCATTGCTGGTTGTTAGCGTCGACTGATCGACAGTGTACGTCGAGAACCCGCCGCCGACGGTGGTGCCGCCTGCGCCGGTAGAGAAACCAATGTTTTGCCCGATCGCCGTCGCCGGAACTGCGGTCAGAAGAGCCGCAACCTTGAACAGAGCATTCGGAGCATCGATGACATAGCCAGTGGCGTCCGCAGCCGCAGCACCGGGCCACCAAGGCGACCAGACGGGAGCACTGCCAGTCGGCGTATAGGTACAGCCCACAAAAATACCCCACACCGCTGTCGTGGTGGAGGTCATCAGGGTCATGTATTGGGAGGCCGCAGACTTGATGACGGGGTCACCAAAGTAAATCTTGGTCGAGAAGGTCGACTGGATCAGTCCCTTGCTCTGCTGGTAGTCAGGCGCACCGCCCTGAAGATATCCGAAATGCTGAAACCCAAATTGGGCCTGCGTATTAGCCATGACAAGCTCACCGAGATTGGGCTCGTCCAGCCGCTTGCCGGATTGGAAACCTTAGTCCCGCAGCTTGCGGTGACAAATGACTGAGACTGCGACTACGCCCGTCTCTGTCCGCTCTACCTCCACAGCGCGTGGAGGGAACATCAGGTACGGCAATCTGCGCGAACTTCACCGAATTGTCAAGTCACGCGCAGACCACGCCGCATTTCTCCGATTCACCCATCCTTACGGCCTTGCGACCGTCGGCGGCAGGCACTTCATCAGAGACGTGTGTTCCCTGTCCGCGACACTTGAAGCAGGGGGAGGTACCGCCGGATCTTATGCCGCTGGAAGTGCCGAAATAGCAGCATCATCCATCGGTGTAACAGCCTCCATTGCAGGCGCGTTAGCCTGCGCCTCGATCACATCCAGATAGCGCCCGGAATAATCGAACGGACCAACATGGCTCATCTTGTGACCGATCGCCGCCCATGTCTTGCCACCGCACTGCTGCCAGCGGATGCAGAAGGAAAGATCTTCAGAGATCAGACCACGCTCCGGAAGATCCATCTTTTCATAGAACCTCAAGAGCCGATTCGTTCCCATCTGCCGCATAGTCTCACCCGCAGGATGTAACTGAAGGCGGGTGTCTATGAGCTCTGGGAACTTGTCGATCATCTTCGTGATGACTTCACGGGCAATCAACGTACAGCCCATACCAACGCCCTCGACCAGCATAAAGTCACCACGGCGTTCCGTAGTAGCCGTACCTGTGCCAGATCCGGCCCAAGACAGTGGCAACTTGCGCTGTGGGTAAACGGTTCCAACCAGCGGCTCATCAAACATCAGCATATCCGTCACCAACTCAGGCGGGAAACCCATGTCCGCATCAATGAACAGCAGATGGGAAGCATCCGGCATCGTATCGTACCAGACCGTGGTCGCCATCGATCGCAACTCTGCAATGTCAGGGAACGACAGCGTGGAAATGCCGCCACCAACACCCTTCGATGCCAGCAACTGACGAAGACCATGCGTGGTTAGAAACGTCGTGGCAGAAATGATCTGGCCGAAGGCTGGGACGAAAATAAAAATGTTCTTTGCCATTAGTAGGTTACCCCATATTCCCCGTGGTGAAGTTGTGATGCTGCAACATATGCTGCGTGAGCCTCTTCCGGGGTGTTGAAGAGCCCAAGATAGATGTATTTTCTATTGGCTCTGATTTGAGCCATGAATTTGTTCGCCAATTTATGATAGGTAACGCCCTTAAAACCAGTCGTGTTATGTCGTCTTATTTTGACATTGCACACATTCTGTAAGTGAGTTGCCTCTCGTAGATTGGAAATTCTGTTGTCGGTCTTGACGCGATAAAGACGCCCGTCTCCGGATCGTAATCCAGAAGACGAATGAGCGTCTCATGGCTCAGTTTTGCTTCGCGTTGGTTCATGCGTTTATCGGAAAGTATAGATCATCAGTATATGTCTTCGACGCCTGCATAGCATCTGCGAGCATCAAGGCAAAGTCAGTGGGGATATTGAAATCCATCGGGCTCTGTCGATGGACATAGTTGACGCGATCTTCCCACAGGTAATGTGTGTTCCAATAGCGCTGTTGCTTCAGCCACTCGTCGATCTCGTCTTCCTTGAACCGAAGATACTCGATCAGCGGATACTTGGTGACGAACCGTAGTTCTTTGTTCGCGGTCCACACGATCCAACGGTGATGGTGGTAGCCACGGAACGGCGGGGATGAACCATCGATGCCACGGCACAATTCAGCGATCGGGGATGGCGTTTCGATGTAGCCAGCCTTGCCAACCCGAGACATCTCTTCGCAAAGCGTGAATGGATTCCACGAATCCTCCAGCACATGCCGACAGTAGATGAAGTCGAATTCCTTGTCGCCATACGGCAGCTTGCCCGTGCCATCTGCCTTGGTGAAATTCTCGAGGTCGGGAATGTCGACGAAATCAACGTAGGCATTTGCCCGCTTGAATGGGACAGTACCGGGTCCGATCTCAAGAACCTTGGCGTCTGCCGGGATCTTCTTCTCTGTCAGCCAGTCGATCATCTTCTGATCTGGGTGCCAGAACTTCGTGCTGTTTTGCGTAAGTGCCATTTAGGATCTCTCTCAGTTGTTGGTACGCATTATCTACTGCAGGCTTGTTGGGCCAGTCACCCATGCTGTAGCGCTCGTATGGAACCTTCCACTTCACAGGAAGCCCATGTGCGGAGGTGCTGGGGATGTTGGGAAATCAACCTGACCGGTCTTGTACTTGAATAGCCAATCATTGGTGTTGGTCTGCAGGCAATTTGGCCCACAACGCTTCTGCGGATTGAAGAACTCGCTCGCCAGATAGTTCATCACCTCCCAATAGCGATCGGAGGCAAAAATCTCGCGAAAGCGGGTCTTGGTGATGTTGCCGATGTGAAACGCCTTGTACTTCTCGTTGAACAAGAACCCACACGGCGCAATCAATCCATTGCCTGACATCTGAGTGATGAACGGAGGCCCGAAACAGCGGCTATAGTGGCGCTTGCCTTCGTCCTCGAGGCGGGACCACTTCACAACGACGCGAAACTCATCGTCGCCCATGGCTTCTGCTTGCCGGAACGTATCAAAAAGGGCGTCGTACTGTCGGTAATCGATCCCAAGAGTCCCATCGGCGTTGTCCGCGCAATGCTTGTAGATCAGATAGTCCGGTCTGATTTCCTTGGCTAAATGTGCCAGTGGCATTATCTGGTCGTGGAAATCCGGCATCGTGACCATCTGCATGTTGATCGTCACATCTAGATTGTCCCTGCGCTTGATCTCCATCGCATCCTTGACGTTCTGAATGACTTGCCAATAGTCCCTCTCCTTCAGCCCCATGATCTGCTTGTATCGATCTAGATCTCCTGCACTGAAATTAAAACGGAGGTACGACAGGTGGGGCAGTATGGCCTCCAGCACCTTACGCTTGAGTCGCACACCGTTTGTGCCGATACCAATCTGCAGACCAAGCGAGGCTGCGTACTGTATGGATCGCTCGTAAAATGGGACGACGGTAGATTCACCGTCAGATATGAGACTGACGCCCTTGACCCCGATTGCTGCAGCATCTTCCAAGAACTCCATTGCGTGACGCTCGGTGATCTCGCCACCATCGCTCGCTTGCATCTGGGCGTAACAGAACGAGCATGCAGCGTTGCATTTCCTCGTCCAAGCTACGTCCATGGTGACCGGTGCAATGCGCTCTCCACGGTCCCACGCCTCAACACGATCACGCCACCATCCAACCTTGCTACCGTCTAGCTGCAGATCATGGACCGCTGAACCGGTCACAATGTGGTTGATCAGTTCAGGAACTGAGCTGGTCATAGTTTGTTTCGCTCCTCTGGCGTCATCTGAACGCGCAATTTACTGTCGTCGCCCATCACTTCCTTGAAGACCTCGATCTCCATGCCGGTCATGCGCCGCAGGATCTTCTCCAGTTCCATCATTGCAGATGATTGAGCCGCACTCGGGATGTTGTCCGCAAACTGAACGAGGACCGTGTTCTTACGCAAGATTGTCATCTGACATTTCCACCTTGTAGTAGATCCGGAACATATCTTCGCCTTCGTGCCAACAGCGCTTTTCTTTGGCTAATTCCCGCAAGGCATGACGAACACTGATCAGCGACCCATACTCAACCTGCCTTGCAATTTGGGCAGGCGTTTGTCCGACGTCAACCCGTAGCGCTTCGTAAACCTCGTCTTGCACGGTTTTCATTTGTCCTCACCCTTTGCCTTAGCGATGTCTCCCGCATAAGCGTCCGTGTACTCAACAAGTATGGTCGACCGTGGCGAATGAAGCGCCTTGTCGTACTGGGCCACGATGTCTTCCTCCTCGACCAGCGAGACAATGTCCGTTGTCCGAAGCATCGATCTGAACGCCCTTGAGAAGTCATCGTCGTGCTGCGGGCCCGGATAGAATGGTGCCACGCTCGGGGTAGCCACCCGAATGATGACCTTGGGCCGATAGTCGGAGAACAGGCTCAATCTGTCCAAATGATTAACAAGCTGGTTCGCAGCACACAGCATGAAGTTCCAACGGGGGAATACGCAAATTGGAATCACCCCGGTCAGCGACATCCCGGTACACACCCCCATCTGCAAATCCTCTGCCACCGGGAATTCAATCTTCTTGTGATCAGGGATATCCTCAAACGTGCCGGACATCGTGGTGCCAGCGTTCCCCACGCCCTGACCGATGAACACCGTGCGCTCATCGTCAGCAAGCAGGTTCATGGCTAGGCATAATTCGCTGTAGTAGCTCATGCGGCTCTCTTTAAGTCTCGCAATGATTTATAGCACTCCTCACGAACAGCCAGATCTTCCGGAGGAACCGTGCGACTCCATTGATTTCTTTTACGGAATGTCTCCCTGAATCGAAATGAAATTTCTGCCTGATCTCGTTTGGCAACCAAATATGGATAGATCATCCTTAAAAAATCTTCGGCACTTCGTGATGTTATGGTCCATCTATAATATGGCTTTCGATTTGGCCTATGCCCGAAAGTCTTTACGCCACCAAAATTGATATGCAGATAATCAATCATCGATTCTATAGAATTTGAAACGGAAATCTGAAACATGCGATGTGGGTATATTTTACCAAGAGTTTTTCTTCCCTTGGCGTATGTTTTACAAATGCCAATCCATCCTTCACCATCAATAATACCCGCGGTATAGGCCAAAACTGTTTCAGGTATCAGAATTTTACCCATTTGTTTATTCCTACATGAGGCTTGGTCAACTTGTATTTGTAACCACGAGCAATTGGACGTCCTGTGTAATCGCATCCCCATGATGCTTGTGTATCGGTTGCAACAGACAATCCATTACCTTCTACTACAAACTCTATTGGAAGATCGTTGCCCAGAGAGTAGCGCAAAGATTCATTAAAAATTCCCGTCAACGAAGTCATATCGCCACAGAAGATCCAGACTTTCCCCGCTTGCTTCTGTCGCTTAAGACCAGCGGCGATTCCAACCCCAATCGGACAGATGCCGCCAACAATTCCAGATGAGAGAACCTTATATTCTGGGAAGCAAAGCGATATCGAATGACCGTTGATGATGGAGTTGCGGATATCTCCGGCTGGCACCCCCTTGAGAAGACAATGGTAGTGACTACGCCATGACGCCAACACCCAGTCGTTTTCTTTGTCGATCTCTTTGAATATCTCAATGAGATTCTCCTCATTCCCACCAGCCAAATGCAAAGGCGCTTTGATGTGACCTTGCTCGAATAGAGCGGTCATCTCGTCTTCAAAGGCAATCAGGTCACTTGCGTTCATCTGCCATCACCTCGTCGAGGATGGAATGCAGGATCGCCAAGTGGGCGATCTCGACAGTGCCGTAGTTATCGGACGGGACATAGAAGTTGACCTGCCCCATACTGCGCAACGGATTGTCGCTCTTGAACCCAGACAATGTCACGACGTTCATGCGCTTTCCTCGAGCAGCATTCACCGCGGAAATGATGTTGGGTGACTTTCCTGAGCTCGAGATGGCAAACAACACGTCTCCAATCTGGCCATGCATGTCGATCGGGAGCCAGAAGCTGTTCTCATAGCCGAGATCGTTGGTGATGCACGTCAGCAGCGGGCCGTCGTTGAAACAGAATGTGGGGAAGTCGCCATTCTTCATCCAGTCAGTGGCCATGTGCGATGCGATCGCAGCCGATCCACCATTCCCCACAAAGAACAGCCTCGCCTTGCCAAACCCGCTCATGTTGATCAGGTTCTTTACCTGATCAAAGGCGTTGTCCTCGCATTGCATGAAGTCCAATGCTGAATGCAGATCCCTAAAACTGTCTCTCACGCTAGTAACGCCTCCACCGTTCGTATGATCTCGTTGCGCTTGACGTGGGTTCGATGCCCTACGGTTCCAATCTTCAATGCCCCCACGATGTTGCCGACGAATGCCACTAGCTCCATGTCCAGCCCTGTGGAGGCCAGCGGAGCCGTTACAGCCATCACTGCGTCACCGGCTCCCATCGTATCAACGCCACCATATGACAGCGCAGGAGCCTCGCCATAGACGCCTGAGCGCAGCCAAGCAGATCCATTGCGACCACGGGTGATGAGATATCGGAAGCATCGCTGACTTGTCTGCAGGTTCTGCACGACCTTCTGTAGATTGCCGACCTGATCCTGCATGGCCAGACGCACTTCCGGCTCATCGATGCAGACGTAATGCGGCTTCATGTACTTGGTGACAGGATTGAACCCGTAGTTTCCGGCATTGGTCTGGGAGTTGACCGCCAGCCAAGGCGAATGCTCGCTGATGATAAAGCGCTCGAGCGGACCAAGCAGTCCGTGCCCAAAGTCCAGCGTGATCACCACGTCATGATGCATCACGGCGTCAGTCAGCTTCGCTCTGAAGTCTTCCCGCTCATTTTCATCCAAGACCAGCGAACGCTGCCCATACACGTCAAATATTTTGCGATGAAAGTCAGCGTCAACATAGCGGGTTTTCACCATATATTCTGAGGATGTGAGAAGTGCTGAGTGTTTCCATTCGCCTTGGCGCGATGCAGCGATCACTCCACCGTCGAAACTCTCTTGCCCAGTGACAACGGTCGCCAGCATGAGCTCCTTGGATGCTCGCCCCAGCCCCTGCACATAGAGATAGACATCGCGGATGCTCTCTCCGACGAATAGGATCGTCTTCTTATCCGCATCGTCGAATGCTCGGAGAATGGCTTCCAACGCCCCGCTATCCTTGAGGCGATCGAGATACTGCATCGTCTCGCGGCTGAATTTGTCCTCGTTGATCAGTCGGCTGGATGACATCTTGCGGGTATTGGTGAAGCACACCTTGCCACCAATGTGGCCGACCGCATCAATCTCTTCCATCAATCCCGGCGACGGATCTCCAGAGTAGTCAATCCCCTTGCAGTAGATGTCCGGTCGTAGCGTCTTGATGACAGGAACGGCATTCGGGGATCGATTGATCACCACGGAATCAACGCATGATAGCGATCGCAGCGCTTCCGCTCTCTGCTCTGCCGTGAAATGCGGACGACCTACACCCTTGTTGACGAATTCATCCGCGGTGACGCTGACCGTGAGGGTGCTGCCCATCTCTGCCGCCTGCTGCAGATGCTGGATATGACCAAGATGCAGCAAATCGAAGCATCCGTGGCATAGTACCGTCTTATTAGGCCGATCAATCATGGACACCCGTCCTTACCTAATACGTCTTTATTTTCAATCATGGTCAATATTGCACTTGATCCACGGAACCATAGGCCTACTGCAAGATTGGTCTATCTCGACCAACAAAACGGAGGGAATTGATATGAGTACCCATGCCTATCCAGAACTCATCTTTCGTCTTATGGACATGCCAAACCTTACTTGCATGACCTGTGGAGATAGGATGATGCTTGATAGCATCGACACCATATCGAATAGCTACGACCTGCGATCATTCGTCTGTCTTGAATGTAACGTCGTTGAATCGTTCGTCGTGGATCTCACTTGACACCTAGATACTTGCGAAACATGACCTGCTCTGCTTCTGGCATGCCGTAATCTCCAAGAGCGTGAGGCAGCATGTCAATCGCTCGCTGCTTCACGCGCTTGTATCTGTCGTCTGCATTGCTCAGTCCGGACCATCCGGACAACTGCTTGTCTTGTGCCCTGACCGACCCGTTCAGCATTCGTGATCGAACCTCGATCAGCGGATGATTGGCCTTGAGCAACTTCTTCTGCCACTCCTCACCAACAAATTCAGGCGAATCGATGATGGCGTGAGCCTGAGCTCGCCTCATCAGGTAACAGGCGTCAAAGAACGTCGCCCACCATCCCGGCTCCCGCATCTCCTGCGTCTTGCCAGCCTTTGATTGATCTGTCTGGATATTGGCAAACGATATGCGCCCGGTGATCCGCGCCACGTCATCGGTCCAGTGATCGACAAACCAGTACGGGAAATAGGGCGGGAAGATATAGCCCATCATATCCGCCATCTTGCGGGTGACCGCTACAGCCCCGGTGAAGGATAGATTGGCGAGGTGGCCATAGACGTATCCGATGCCATCTGGGAAGCGCTCTGCGGCCTCGAGGATGGCCATATCGTAGCCCTTGGAGACATACGGGTCGTCATCCGCGGCAATCAGATAGGCGTCAGCCGGTTCTTTCAGGCATCTATTCCATTTCTCCGCGATAGTGTCCTCGCGTGGCGCAACCCATGGAACAATTCGACCACTAGAATCGTTGGGAATACCAGACGCAACAAGCGCATCTGCCGTCGCTTTATCATCGTCATCGATCATAACGTACATCCGCGTATCCGGATGCGTCCAATTCACAAATGATCGCCTGACGGTGTCAATAACCTGCTGCGGACGCCCACGGGTTGCGAGCGATATTACCAGCTTAGGCATAGGATACTTCCGGTAGGTGTTAAGGTGTGCTAGAGAGAGGCTGCGGCGCTCTGGAGAGCTACGCACTTCCTCTCGAAACTGCCCGCAGGCTCAATTAGTCTGCGGGCTTTTTTGTGACTTACTCTCCCGGCTTGGCAAGCGTGTATCCGGGCGCAGGGATATCTAAACCTTTATCGATCGACATCCTGATGTCGCCGCCAGTGCCCTTGTACTGACCGCCCATCTCGAACCCGTCGGGCATGTTCTTCTTCACACCAGCCAGCTTGAGTGATTCGTTGCGGTCGCTGATCAACTTGCGAGCCGCATTAAGCTCTTCCTGACGGGCCTCATTTCCAAGAACCGTAGGACGCTCCTCGAGAATGACGCCACCACGAACAATATTTCCCTTGGCCCCGCGCGGCAGCAGCGTTCCGGCATATCGTTCAGCCGGTACGGGTCGCCAACCCTGCTGGGTCATGAGATTATGCATATCCCTGACCACTTCGGCATTGCCGTGGATCGAAATACTATTCCATTGATAATCCCATCCCTCCGGGATCAGTGGCTTGTCGACCTCGAATGAGTCCCTGACGTACACCGCACCACGGGACAGAACCTCACCGTCGCGACCGGTGGCCTCAATGCGGCCCGATCGACCCATGCGATGCTCACGCTCTTCCGCCGGTTCAGGCTCTGCCTTGTGCTGACGGGTGGGCTCCTCCGGTGCAGCCGCTGCCTTCTTCGCAGCCTTGGCCGCTCGAGCCTTTGCCAATGCCTCTGTCTTCGCGGCACTGTTGGTCTTAACGATCTCTTCTTCCATGGGATTACCTTTCAGCTATCGGTGTACGATTTGTCGTAGACGCCGCTCGCCATCATCTTCTGTTTACGGCGGGCCATCTCTTGGTGACCGATCGGATCACCCTTCTTGAACTTTCCTTTCGGATCATCCCAGTTCCACACAAGTGTTCCGTCGGTGGCTGATCGAGCCTCCCTCGCCGTAAGGCTGACGGCATTGTCCGGAGCCGTCCCACCATTCGCGGTCGCTGCGGTGGGGGCAACGGGTGCCGATGCGGCCTTCTTCGGTGCTGGCTTCGGAGCCGGTTCGTCCGCTCCTGCCTTAGACGTCAGGCCCAAGAATTCCTCGACGTGCTGGAAATACTTGGCACTGGCGGCCTGATAGCCTTCAGCCAATGCCGCATAATGCGCTGCGGTAAGTTTGAGGTTCTTGCTGGCATCCGTCACATACTCCGGATGTTTCCGTATCCAGTCAGCGGTGGATGGCGTCCGACCTTCGGCATAGGCCTCGACCGGATCAACCGTCTTCTGCTCTCGCTTGGGTGGGGATTTCTTGCGGACCTCGGCATCTGCTTTGGCCTCATCCAGCCGCATCAGGGTGGCTTTGGCCGTCGTCAGCCGATCGAGCGCATCCGTCTCAGCGTCGATATCGCCAGCCTCTTTGGCCGCACGCATATCCTTCTTGGATTGTTCGATCTCTGTCTGGGCTGATTCGAGCGCCGTTGTGATGGTGCTGAGATCGCTGTCAGAGGCTCTCTGGCGAGCCTGATCGGCCTCGAGCTCCAACTCACGGGCCCGACGTTCTGCCTGCTCACGACGCTGCCGCTCGTTCTCGCGGGCCTCTGTAAGCGTCTCGACCTGTGTCTTGAGCTCGTCGACTGCAGGCTCTGCCGACTTCTTCGGCTCTACTACTACAGGAGCCTTCTGTACCTCTTCATCGAGATCCGGTTCGATCGTAATCTTCAGCTCAGTCTCATCCGACATAGATATCCCTCTCTGTCTCCATTGAAATCAATTTGAACAACCACCCCAGCCAACGACGTTTTGGAACCATGTACTTTGGAGCAGGTGCAAACATCAAATCCTGATTGATGCCACCGACAATAATGGATCGGTCGTGGCCTTCCTGTATTTGCTTAATGCGCCATGCGGCATATTGGGAGCTACTCAGGCTCATATTCCGCGCCGTCTCAATCTCAAACGCCGAAAGATTGAATTTCGAGACGATGTCAATTCCTATGGCTCGCCCGGAATTGGCATTGATGCTGGCGAAATCCATTTCTTTGTCGCGGGCTATCTTTGAAACCTCTCGGGTCCGTTCCATGAGGGTCTGACCGCCTATCAGCACACCGCTGACCTCGCTGCGATATTTTCCCTTAAAATGGGATGCCAGCCTCTCATAAGGCACTTCGGTCCAGCCAGCATCACGCATTGTCTGGAATTGTTTATCGATTTGTCCGAATGATCTCTTAGAAACCCACTGATAGATCATTCCCGGCGGAATTAGATGCTCAGGTATCTCATATGGGTCAACAGAAACGCGCATAGACTTCGTCATGGGAACTATCCCTTCACACGCCAGCTTGGCGCAGTTTAGTGTTTAGTCGGCAACATCTTCATAATACTTGCGAGAAGATAATCGTTGATGGCGGATTTCATCAGCAACGTCGTCTCTTCTCTGATTTCTCCATACTTCAGAACGTCATTAATGGCCTGAGCTCGTAGAATCCGCGCCTCTTCCGTGGCCATGAATTTATCGAAGTTGGTTTCCATCCCCTACACTACCCCGAACATAAAGGTACAGACTGTTTTTGTGGCCTTCCAGAACAGATGATTCCCATCGTGAGCGCCTTGGATACTCAGGAACCTGTTTCTCCATTCCGGATCATGTGCGTGGCTGATGCCGATAGACCTATAGGGCTGTCTGTCCTCGCAGCAACTGTGCCATTGATAGTACAGGTGATGGCATATTTCTCGTAACCGGTTTTCATCAAACCTTTCAGCCTGAACTACCCTTGGAAATACGATATCCATTTATCGTCGCCTGATCATCGCAATGACGAATAAGGCCACAACAACACCAACCACGCCAATCGCCATCCATAATGGATGCATCGAAACTTGCTGAACTGGCTCTGGAGGTGATGCGAATAGCTGGATCATCAGTAAATCAGGCTCGGGTCCGTCACGATCATGCGGATGTATGTGTCCTCGACCAAACGAGCAGAAATGCCCTCGTTGACCTTGCGACGATCGCGAATGAACAATTCAATTGCGTCACTATTGCGGAAAACAACCCAGTCACCCGGCTTGACGTCGATCGTGGTCTTTGGACCGGTCTTGAGGACCAAAGCGCACTTGCCCTGATAGCGATCCTCTGCGAGGTGGGCATCCGGACGAATGATGCTGCCGACCTTCTCCGGAGCGATGTAGGTGGCCACCAGAACCTCGTTGTGGCACGGAACGTAATCACCGAGATCGCCTGCCGCATCCAGCAATGCTTTGGCCGCATCGAATTCCGCAGCCGCGGCAATCTCACGAAGGTTAACGCGCATCTAGTTTCTCTCCTGTTTTTCGACGTCATCCAACATCTGGATGGCTTCTTCGATACCGTTGATAGTTCCAACCATCCTTTGGTGATGATCCCAGTTCTGCACGGCAATGAGAGAGCGAAGCAGTTCTTCCTTCCTCTCTCTCAGTCTCTTCGCCATGGTACGGAATGTTCGCGGCGCGTCGACCGTGAACATCCGGAATGCTTCTTCAGCCATGCGTGGACTCAGCCCTCTTGGCCTTCTCCATACGGCCCTCGCCGCCCTTAGATCCGCCAGTGAACCTCGGGCCCATGTCTTTCCCTGCTTTGCCGTCGGCGTAGATCGGTCCACCGGTAGCGCGGGTGACCACCGGCTTGCGACCGATGTTCTGGGTGTCGTCCTTGTTGCCTGAGTGCTGGACCGGAAGACGGAAACCAATGCCGGTCTTGCCACGCTCGTTGGCACCAGCAACGACCTTGCCACCCTTTGCGCGGTTCTGATCGCTCAGGCGCTTCAGATCCTTCGGCGCGTAGAGATCATCAGCATCAGGCTCCTTGCCCTGCGGACGGGGCTTCGGCATCGGAACCTTGCCACCTTCGGCTCGCTTGGTCTTGCCCATGTCATTGGAGCCACCGGTACGGTGCTTGCGGCTTTCGACCTCACCGGCCTTCTTGGTAGTGCGAACCGGCTCAGCCACATCATGCGGAACGCGACCGCCACGCTTGCGCATTGGCATCGGAGGCATACCGGGAGGAGCGCCTGCGCCCGGAGGCGGCATCGGCATCGGAGGCTTTGCAGCCATAGGAGGCGGCATGGCACCGGGCGGGGGCGGTGGAGGTGCCATGCCGATCGGGGGCTTTGGCCCCAGACCTGCCATCGGGCCCTTGTCGCCACCGGACGGGGCCACGATCACGTTCACATTGGTCTTGTGTCCACCCTTGTGCTTCACGCGCCCACCCTTGGCCCGCTTCACACGATCGGCTCGGCCCTTCTCAGGAAGACCCATATTGCCTATGCGGTTGTTGCTCTGCTCGGTCTTCAGCAAGTTGGTGCGCTGGTCAAGATTGGCATCACCAACTGCACCACCGGATGAATATCCACCGTTGCACAGCCCCTTCACGCGCTCTTTCTCGACCTTGTGAGCCCGCTTTTCGTTATACGGATGCGCCATGTTACTTGCCCTTCTTGCCAGCAGGAACGTAGCTCGCCTCGCGAGTTACTTTCGGATCTGCGTCAAAATTGCGGATGACTTCGTTGGTGTCCCCAACTTCTGCCTTTTCCTTAAACCGGTTCAGGCCCTTGATCCAAGACGGATCGTTCTTGTGGCCAGCCTTCTCGTATGGGTGCGCCATGGTCTATCTCACTTCTTCGGTTTGGGTTTCGCGGCGGGAGCGGGGGTTGGCGGATTAAGCGCTTTGTGGACCTCAAGTGCGTGTTCATTCGCGGCTTTTTCGGCCTCAAGAGCATGCTGTGCTAATCCAAGTTTCTGTTCGTGGGCGGTATCGTGCGCTGCAACGCCTGCCTTCAGGGCCTCGAGCCCGTGGCTCTTGTTCGCCATCGTCTCTTGATGCGCCTGTTTGCGATCCTCAAGCGAAGCCTTTGCTTGCACAGCCATGGCATCTTTTCGCTCGCCAGCTTGAATCTTTGCATTGTCGGCCTGATGAATGATGACTTCCTTGGTGACGTCCAATGTCCTCAGATCACGCTCGGTCTGCAACTCATCTGACTTCTGCTTGGCATTCATCTGCGCCTGAGACGCCTTCACCGCAGAATCGGCGGATTTGTTCTCCGCGTCCTTCATCTTGGCCTGTGCCGTGACCATCTTCGCCGCGGCTTCCGGATCTTGCTGTGGCTGGGGCGTAGGAGCCGGAACCTGCAGCCCATTCGGGTCTTCGCGCATCGCGGCAAGGACACGCTTGAGCGCCTCATCAGGGTCGAGCCGCGCCGCGAACACCGGGATGTTGAACAACTGCACCAGACCCAATGCCTTAGCCACACGATGGATATGGCTCGGCACATTTGGGTCAGAAACCGGCACCAGCTTGTGATCGTTTAGCGCTTGGATCAGTTGAGCCTCATCCCAGCCATCAAAAGGCGAATCATGGTCGCCATTCCGGATGAGATCATCGGGATGCTTCTTGAACAGATCGACCAGAAGCTGCAGCTCTTCGCTCTGAGCGTTGTGCATGCCCTTGTGGGCCGCAGCCATGATCTTGGTGGCCTGCTCGACCTGAGCCAGCATGGTGCCAACCGGGACGTTCTGCAGGCCTTCTGCAGCCGGTAGTTCTGCCCCCTGACCAAGCGCTCGACACTGCTCGGTGATCTTGTCTATCAGCGTCATCAGTCCCGGCGTGACATCCTTGTAGGGATTTGGGGATATGACCGCACTGATGGGAAGGCCGTTCGTCTCGATCGGACGCCATTCGCCCGGTCCCAACTTGATGTCGGTGTTGATCTGTCGACCACCAATCTTCGACATGAAACCAGCAGGGAAATTGGCGTACATCCCGGCGTCGAGCGCTTCACGCCATGCTGCCGTCATTGCCATGCTGGCATTGCCAAGCATGTTGAGCATTCCAGTTCCGTAGAATCCGGGTCCGGGGATATACGGATATCGGACATACATTCGGAGGCGGGTGCAGTATTCGTCATCCTCATCCCAATCACGCCTGATCGCCAGAACCTCTTCGTTGTCCTTGTCGATCGTCACCAGATACGGCAGCGGGATGCCTTGGCCCTTGAACTTTGAACCCTCTGGAATGAAATCGTCGAGGTCGAGCTCGCACTGCGTTTCCCAGATCGTGTATGGCTTGTCCTCTGGCCTGCTCGGCGTCGTATCGGTGCCTTGGATCGCTCCGACCTTCTCATCGACCGCATTCGGTTCCGGATTGGGCTGTGAGCCACTGGTCTTGCGATAGGCCCCCAGCAATTGCATCCTCTTGAAGACGCTTGGCCGCATCGGGATCTGATGAGTGATTCGTCCGCAACTGCGCAGATCCTTGGAGGTATTGCTGACGATCAGGTCTTTCGTCTCTACCGTCTCGGCAACCGGCCTGCGCCTCATCGGGCACCGGTAGACCTTCTTGAACCCCGATCCGCCGAAATAGGTTCCCCACAACAGCATGTGCGACGTTTCGGGATAGTATTCGACAGCTACCGCGGTGAGATAGTGGTTGATCCCTCGCTCGAGCGTCTCTGCTGATTCGTCTTCCTGCGAGGTTTCCTTGCCGTCCGTCTTGATCTTGGCGGGACCGCTCGCAGGCAGGAGCTCAGCCTCTGCATTGGCCCATCCCTTCAGGACAGCCTCGAGCAGCAATGGATTGGTGACGCTGGATATCTGTGGGCCGGAACCGCTATCGTTGACGTCGCTGTTTGGCTCTTGGATCTGGAGGCCAAGCAGATCAAGACCGCGGCGGATATCGTCCAGCTTGCCGGTTCTGGATTGATCGTCAGCCTTAACGCCCTCGATAAGGTCATTGGCTATGACTGAGAGCTCGGTGCCATGCAGTTCGTCGACCAGATTGCGGAACCACTTGTCGGCATCCGGGCCAAGGCCAGCCTTACGCCGCTCATCCAGCCTTACGATTACCCCACCGTCGGGCTGCATTTCCTCAACGGTGCCGGTATCCGGGTCAACGATGATGGTTTGATCCTCATCGTCTTCAACCGTAACCGTAATAGGCTGCGCTTCGGCCATGCGGGACCGCTTGTTTGCGAAGCATGACCGGCTCGGTCTAATGATTCGTATGGTCCCGCCAAACTATGGCGAGGCAGTTCATATAACCTATTTCTGCATGTCGCGCCACATCCAAAGCCCGACGACCAGAACGGCGCTACCAAGGGCTATTCCGCCCATTCCGTAAAGAATTCCACTGGAGAGGCGATCGTAGAAGTTCAGGGTGTCAAACATACTCACTGATCACCCCAACCCGGAACCATCCGGTTCAAATAGCGCTTGCCGCGTAGCGCGTTCTTCATCACAGCTAAAATCTCTTTTGCAGTTCCGATGTGCTCACGCTCGAGCGCCGCTTCCAGTTCAGCCATCTTCTTGCTGACGTAGTCAAGGCGCTCTTTGTAGGCGTGGGCCATCACTTGATCTCCGGAGCCGCGTAAACCAAACCCCTGGAACCAATCCTAAGCGCCCTGCCGGATTTGAGCAACTCGGTGATGGCGTAGCGCACCACCCGGCGGGATACCTTTCCCCTTGTTGGCAACAGCGCCAATTCAATCTGCCATGGATGCTGCCCGATATCCGCCTTGAGCTCTGCAGCAACCGCTTCGATCAACTGTTGACCAGCTGGCATTACAATCCCCCTATAAGTTTGATTGCCCCAATGATCAGAACCCATCCCGCCAGATTTATGGCGATCGCTATTAGCCTGAGCTCGTTTGCTGGCATTTCCCCATATCCCTGATGTGCCATAGCCTGTTGGCGACCACATGCTCTCGCAGTTGCAGCAACTTAGCGATCTCGAGTGTATCCCGGCCTGCCCGCCAGTGCTTCAGGATGTACGAATCAAGCGATAGCTGGTCGACCATGGCTCACCTCAAATCCCAAAAGCCACCAGCCCCAAGCACCAGCGCAAACCACATCGAGGTCCAAAAGATCTGGGTCGCGTTGGTTGTCGGGTTATTAAGGGGCTGTCCGTTGCGAATAAATCCCATCACCGTAATGGCGATGAACACCATAGCCACAAGGATCTGAGGCCACATATGATACGTCATCAATTCCCCCGTGGCTTGATGATATGCGGCGCAACCCGCTGAACCGTGTCCTCGCCAGCCTCAAACGTGGCCATCAGGATCTTGTGCTTGAGGTGATCGATGCCGATGTTCAACGCCGCGGCATTGCGCCCACCGACCAGCGTGGCTGGCCCATCCTCGAGGCAGGCAACGATCCCCAGCGTGTTGATCTTGCCCTCCAGCGCCATTGCCAGCGTCTCCTTGAGGACGTCCACGATCTGGATCTGATCGCTCGATAGCTTGGGCTGCGCTCCGATTATCTTGCTCATGTTGGTCCGATACCTACCAGCAGGCTGAAGAGATATAGACCGAATAGTGCCAGCCCTAAGCACACTCCGGTCTTGAAGGCGTCATGCGTGGTCATCATGATCTCGGCGGATTAGTGACGTTCCAATGTGGGCTGCAGTATGGCTTTCCGGTCTTCGACGGGTGGCCGCAGAACGTATATGGCGGTTCGTCCCCATAAGGATATTTGCAGACCGATTCGCTGAGCTCCTGCAGCGTTATATGCCGCGGCTTCACCGGCACCTCGACGCATACCGGCACAATGAATTCAGCCTTGATCATCGGAGGCCGCTTGGCCCTTACCGGCTTGGGCTCGGTCGAGATATGCTTGCGGCTCCTAGGCCTCTCCTCTGTTCTTGTTCCCTGCAAATTCAGCCTATGGGATCTGCCGATCGTGGCGTTTCGGGTGAGCACTGTCTGGAATTTTCGGTTCATCACTGATGCTATCTGCGTGTATGAAAGCCCCTTGGAGAACAGATCCCTCAGTTCAGAATCCATCTCATCGTTCCAGAGCATTCTCATTTCTCCAACCCCAGCTTCTTGCGGCGATACCATGTGCGGCGGGACATGCCCTTAACCTCCCAAGGACGCGGGCCGACGATCTTGGGTCGGCCACGCTTGGGTTTCTCGGCAGGCTTCGTCTTCGTCATTTGTGCTCTCTCGAGGCGATCTCTGCCCTGATAGCCTTCAGCAATTTGGCGGGCTGCGTCACACGACCCTCCTGATGGCGGAGGATCTTCAATTGCAGCTCCGCGGTGGTGTAAAGGGAAAGCATGGTGGTTACCTCATCCCGATAGCGGCGATGGCGATGGAAAGGAGTTCGTCGGTCATTGAAGCCTCGGAGACAGCGTGGCACAGAAATTATGGGTCTGCAACAACTATTTTTAGTGCCACCTCAAACCGGGTAAAGCGCCCGTTTCTTCTTCTGGGGGACCAAAGCCTCCTGCTCCTGCCGGTGGGTTTCTCGATCCGTGAACGCCATCCCGGTATCACGCAGGTACTTGATGGCTTGGGTCGTCGAATCGGTCAGATCCTTGTATTTGCCCTTGGGGAAGACCGCCATTTCGTCGATCACCATCTCAGCCCATTCGCGGGATGGGGCGTATACCAGATCTTGGGCAAATGTGGCCTGAACCGCCAGCGCTCGAGCCATCTTGTCACCCTTCACCTGGCACAACTGGATCGCAAAGTCTAAGTCCGAGAACCGGTTCTGGAGCTCCTGCGCCGCGGACATCCCGCTAGCCTTAGCCTCGATCAGCAGCCGATCGACCTTGAACCGCTCGCAGGTATACCGCAGCCATTCCATCAGCCCCCACGTCTTCTGGGTCCGGAATACCCAATTGGCCTTGCTTTCACCCGGCTCTGGCTCGATCCGTGGACCGCTAAACTGCAGATGTTTGCGCCACGCATGCACCAGCATAATCCGGTTCATGCCGTCCTTCTGCCAGATGCCCCATATAGTTAATCCGCTGGGATCGTTCTGCTCTTTGTCGGTGAATGCGCTGTCTAAACTGGCCAGCATATAGTCGAATGCCGGGAACTTTCCGTCAGTGCTCTCCCAAAGCTGCCACCATGATCTCTGGAATATACCGCCACCTCGAGGAGCGGGTGCTTGTTGGTACTGACCGGCCCATCCGTAAGGACCGATATCCTTCATCATTCGGACGCATGCGGCTTCGGAGAAACGGTCTGGCCAAGCCAGTATACCGTTGAGGTCATCTAGGTTATCTGCCTCATCGAAGCGTGGGTCATACCATCCTATTGGAGTTTCTAGGGGATTTCCGTTGTCGTCTACTTGTCGGTCTACGTCGTACTCCATTGGGATCATGAGGTGGACGTAGTCGAGATCTTCGGAGAGGATCACTCCGCTTACGTCATCTTCATGTACTCTTTGCATGATGATCACGACACATCCGGTGTCGACATCGTTCAGACGATTGCTCATCGATTCTCTGAACCATCTGACCGTCTCGGATCGGATAACCTCCGATTCGGCTTCCTTGATGTTATGGGGGTCGTCGAGGATCACGCGATCGCCTCTTTCGCCCGTTCCTACGCCTCCAACTGAGGTGGCTCTTTTCCATCCTCGCTGGGAGTTGCTGACCATTTTCTGGCCCAGTTTCCGGATCTGGACACGGTCGCCGTAGAGCTCTTGGTACATCTCGGAGGATATCAAGGCCCCAAACCGGTCGTTGTCGCGCTCCGTCAGTTCCGCTGAGTATGAGAATGCGACATATCGGAGATGGGCCATGTTCATCGGGCCCCATTCCCATGCTGGCCAGAATACGTCCGTGACCAGTGATTTCATGAAACCCGGCGGCACGTTGATCAGTATCCGGGTGATCTTGCCGCGGGTGACTGCCTCGAGGTGGGTGCAGAGAGCCTCCAGAGGCCACCCATCGACCAATTTTGTCTGGGGCTCTAGGACCGACCAGAAGTCCTTGATGAACTCCATGAGCCCGCCACGGCGGCTGTGGCGCTTTCTGGTGATCCTGTTCCGCCCCTGCTGGATCATGACTGACAGGGTTTGCCGCTCATCCTGCGGCAGGGTTTCCCCATCCCATCCCTTAAGCTGGGTCAGCATCAGTTCAAGACCCGGCTATTGCGGACGTTGTTCAGTATCCGTGGCATGATGGCGTTGATCAGGAACATTGCTGTCAGACTGTCCGGGCACATATCCGTCAGAACTTCAGCCATGACGTAGGACAGGGCGTTCACCACCATATTGGTGTCGTCTGGCTCGATCTCGTCGCAGATTTCCAAAATGACGTCGCGCAGGACTAGACAGCGCTCTTTCTCTTCTTTGGTGGGTTCAAAGAAGAACTCATCGTCATTCTGGCGTATCGGCATCTTCGGCCTCAGACTTGTCCTCGATCGCTAGTTGTTGTGTAACCTCTTTCAGTTGCTGCAACAACTCTCTGTCTGTAAGCCGCTCGAATTGAGCATGAACTCGGATGTCCTTGCGGTCGACAAACATCCCCAGTTCTCGCCCTATGAGCTCTAGAGATTGATTTGATGCCGCAATCATTCCCTTCTGAAACGCTCTATTGTGGTTCATGATCAACTGTCTGACCACCCACTGCTTGTCTATAATTAGATTCTCAATTGCCTTGGCCCTGATGTCGGCCACTCGCTTGAGCATTTCAGGGGTATTTGCCTTCCGCGAAGCATTAGGCGTGTCCCCCTTGAATCCAGCAGCGTGATAGGCCTCTAGCTGCGGCATCCCAGAAGATAGATATTGGGCGAAAAGCTCATCCCTGTGTGGATTTGACTTGGCGCTCATTCTGTCGGCTTGTGCTGTTCAATGTATTCAAAATAATAGCGGGATTCCGGCACATGGCCCGCGGCGATCGCGGCGTTATGCTGCTCCATACTGATTTTATTGTTTAGGATCCACGCCGCCAGATTTGCTGGATCTTCTAGCGATAAGGGCCTTGAGGCTTCTAAAGGGGGCCCACCGTTGGACAGAAGTGCGAGCGCCTTCTCGACATCGTCCAGCCCACGTTCAGCAGATGACAAAATACCCTCATGGGGAGAAAAGGCGGAATGAGTGCGCTCCTCCAGCTCGTTCTCACGGGCTATCAGAGCATCAGCGCGAGCCTCGATCTTCGCGGTGATTCGGTTTACCACCCCACCAGCCTTAGCCAGTTTTTCAGCCAGCCTGTCCATGTCCGCCTTCTTTCTCGTCTGCACCACCGCTCTGTACACAACGATACGGTCTGTTAACCCCTCGATGGAACGGGTGATGTCATCCACCATCCGCTCTTTCGATCCTATCAAGAGCATCGTCTATCTGCTGCGTCATCTGTGCGAGCTCAGTTCTGATCCGCCTCAGTTTCTGAACAAGGTTCCCCACGTTGATCTGCCTTGGCCTCTCGATCACCGTGAACCTTCTGGCTACCATATCATGCTCCGTGCTATTTTTCAAAAGGACGACGCTAACCCGAGGTTTAGGCGCGTTCATATGTGGCGGCGAATATGTCCGGCTTGCAGGGATATAGCTCGCCCTTGACGCCGCAAATGAACCAATCCCCGCGATCTGCTCTCATTTCGCCCTCAAGCGTTTTGATACGCAGTTCAACGATTTTGTGCCCATCGCGGATTTCGGTGACCGTGCCCGTGGCGATAATGCCGGGCCAATTTGAACGGCTCTGACCGTTCCACTGCCAAGCATCAATCACGACCGGCTTCTTTCTGTATTTTTCCATGACGTTATCCAGTGGTATAGGTACTCATGATTGCTCTCCCGATGATTTCCGGGATTTACGTTGTCCAGTGGTTTAGGTAGTTTCTGCCCAATAGCGGGAAGTTTCGTAAACTCGGACCCTTGCGTTCGGCTGGATACGCTCCTTGAGCCATCCTGCAATAATCTCGGCTGTTGGATTGGAAAGCCCGTCGATGTCATTCAGGCATCTATGGTCAAGCCGATTTATGAGCGGCTGGACGACCTCATCTAGCTCCGCATAGTCCACCACGAAACCGCGTTCATCCAGCGGACCATCAATTGATACAATCACACGATAGTTATGACCGTGCATCCGGCTGCATTTGTGGGTGTCAGGCACCATTGGCAGACGATGAGCTGCCTCGAATGTGTATTCCGCCGCGATCCTCATCTGACCCCCATCAATTTGTGCGTTTGCAGACTTACGTTCCATTTCGGATGTTCTAGGCAATAGGCGATTGCTTTGGCTGTGGCTCGTTCGCGGTCGCTATATTCAGGCTGCAAGGAGAAACGGTGAAATCGCATCCCCTCATATGAGGCTGGATCAATCCCATTCTGCGGGTAAACCAATTTCAACTCATCCCCGCAATCTTGCGCGATGTAGGTTCCGGCCTTCGGGCTAACACAAATCCAGTCAACTCCGGTGAGGGTTTCCCGCGTTCCATTGGTTTCTATCGCGATATAGAAATGCCGCTCTTTCAGAGCCGTCAGCAGGGCATAATCAACCTGCATTGATGGTTCGCCGCCGGTCAGTACAACAAAGCGATGTTGTTTCGTTTTCCAGAAAGCGGCTATGGCGTCCGCCAATTCTTCCGCTGTCTCATAAATATCGCCGCCCACAAAGTCAGTGTCGCAAAATTTGCAGATGGCTTTATGCCTATCCTGCTCTTTGCCAGACCAAAGATTGCATCCACTAAACCGGCAGAAGGTCGCGGGGCGTCCGGCATGGTGCCCCTCGCCTTGGATCGAATAGAAAATCTCTTTGACGCGGTAGTTCATGCTAATTCCATTTGCTCGGGGCGCAGTTCCCATGACGCCTTGCACTGGATAGCGTCCCAGCGGTCAGCCATCGCTCTAGGCGTGTTTTGCGGGCGGTGGTGGTTCTGGGCTATGTCGGTCGAATCGACGCTTGCAAATGGCCAGCGGAGGCCAAGGCACTGCATCCCGCGCAGCATGTGAAGCCAAGGCATATGACGCTTAGCGACCAGATTAAACGCCTCGTCCATCCTGCGCTGCCATGCGTCCGACAACACGACGGCATATTCATCGGTTGATCCGATACAGACTTTCGGCCATTCGTCGCAGAGCTTGGCGAGGCGTCCTATTGGCTCGTCCATGTGCCAAACCGGAGCGCCGCGATTGCCGTGCGGCCATTCTCGGATCATGGCATCCTGCAACTGCGAACCGCCGTCGATAACGTCGGGGATAACGGCCCATGTGGTAGGGTAGGAAAGCCACTGGTCGCACCACGCATAGAAGCCATCCCAATTGGTATCTTTGCCAGATTTCCATTTTGAGAATGCGCCATTATCTAGCATGACGGACTGCCCGATCTGGTGGCAGCGGGACAACATCTGCCGGATGGGCAAACGACACGCAGAAATTACGCCCAGCCAGCTCATAGAGTCGGTCAACGGGGGTTATCGGGGTGCCGTGGTAGTGCATCGTCATGCTTTCGTTATCCAGTGGATTAGATATTGTGCAGCGAGCGGCAATCCTAAGCCCATCGGGACTACCTTGAAAAGAAACTTGCTCGGCATGTTTTGGGATGCGTCGATCACAAGTGATCCACCGATAAGATAGAAGGCGGTAAGAGCTTCAACCGTAATTAACCAAGCCTGCGACATCTGCATTTCCTTTAGGCGTGGCTGGAATTCTTTTCCAACTGCTTGGGCGTGACGTTGATCATGGTTGCAAGCAAATCCAGCACTGCTGTTTTGCTCTTTTGGAATCTTTCCTTGTCCATGGATCGCGTTGACTGCGATTCTGGCTCATATCTGGTCACGATGTTATCGTGGACCGTAAGAACAGAATACTTGTCTGTTTTTCGAACCATGGATGCAGACGTAATAGCATCTTGCTTGGTGCTGAACACCGAAGGTGTTGCGTGGCAGTATCCACACTGCACAAGCGCCCATTTTCGTAAATGATCTGGGGACGGAAACCGTTTGGCCTGATCTTCCGGAAGGTTCAGCCACGCCTCATTGACTGCAGCAAAGTAGTGACTGTGAGACGCCGCCGATCGATCTTCGATTATGTCCATCCGGTATTTCTCACCGATCACATAATCGCGGTCGCACTGCCAGACGAATCTGGGCTCTGCCTTGAACTCGCCGTCACCTTCATAGGCGAATACTGGTCGTGGGCCCTTAGCCATAGATACTCCGTAACTTGCTGATGGTTTCGTCGACCTCCGCGAGAAACGACCTGACTTCCTTCTCGAGCCGATCGATCATGACGTCATCGCGCAGAACCCGCTTGGTGAAGAGCTGCATGTTTGCGGGCAAGCGTGGGTCGAACGAGACGTAATCGCACCACCGACGTCCAGTGCATGCCATCTGCCACTGCATCTGCGTGAGATATCCGCCATCCACATTCTGTTTCAACAGCGTCTCAATATGAATTGCGGTCTGGAGTGGGCACTTGATCTCTACCAGACCGTCAGACCCAACCAGACCGTCTGGGGAGGCTCCAGATTGATCTATTTTGGGATGGGGCACAAACCCCACCTCCTCAACGGAATAGCCCCTGTAGAACTCCAGAGCGTCCTTAGCGAGGGGTTCCTTTTCGGTCCCCCATCTCATGGCGTCGTTTTGGTATCTCTCGGCCTGAACGCCGGTCAGTCTTTCAGTGACAAGCTCCGCAGCGTAGTTAGCTCGTTTTGTAGAGTATCCAGACTTGGTGGTCGCCACGACGTCTGCGATCCGGCTGGCCGTAGCTTTGCCAAGCCGCTGCTGAAACCATTCAGGCGAACGCTGCTCCACGACGGGAGAAAATGCGATAACTTCACTCACAGCAATTCCTCCGATTTTGGGGCAGCGGCAGTCTGCTTGCGCTTTGCATCAATGGCCTTCTTGGCTTTCTCAAACAACACCTCAGTCATATCGCCAAGCCTAGCTATGCCGAGATGCTTGCACAGCGCCGGTTCTTCCGCATCTGAGTTGAGAAGGTTGCGGATCTCGGTGACTTGTTGCTCCGTAACGATGTCGCTGGTGTCTATCTTGTTGCCATCCTTGTCTTCTCCGACGGCGATATTGAAAATCATCTTGAGCAAATAACGCTGTCCGTAGGTCATTGCTGCACCAACGGCATGTGTTTTTGTCATGACGTCGCCACCCTTGGCCCCCTTGCCATCTGCGGGCATGTCGACGTGATACTGGCGAGTAAATCCACTGCGGGATACATAGCACACCACGCGAACGCAATCCGCCGATGCACCCTCCGCAGTATTGAACGACAATGCTAGACCATGCTTTGAGTAGATAGGTCGTATGGCCTTATCGAGCGCAAAGTAAGAGGCATATTTGCTTTTTGTCTGCGGGTTGTTGGCGTCAGCGGCAACAGCCCGCATTTCCATTTGCGCCTCTGCCATGGCCTCGTTGAACTGAGCCTCGATGGTGCGCTGCTGGGCCCTCTCCTGCATCTGCATCAGCCGCTCGAGCCGGTCCATGTCGATGCTTGGATCTCGAGCCGCCCTCTCGATCATGGCCACAAGCGGGTCCATGGCTGCGATAGAACTGGAGTTGGCCTGCGGAAGATTGGCGATCGTCTTGGATTTGGTGCTGGTCATGACTGAACTTCCTCGATCTCGCTCGCGATAAAAGCGGCGTTGTTGATGGCTGCGACGAGCCTCTCAGCCAAGGCATCGTTGTCAACGAAAAGGGTGATCTCGCATTGATTGTACTTGTCTACGAAATCCTCGTTGCCGTGAATGATCAGGCGAACGGGAGCATTGGCGTAGTCGTGCTTGCTGGCAGAGATACGCTTGACGTCGAAATAGTTGGTAGCCGATGAAACCATCATTTGCTGGATGTCCTCTCAAGTTGTTGCATTCCCAAGTCAGTGACCTTTTGGTCCGCATCAATCATGCCCTTGCGGATCAGGGCCGATATAACCCGTTCACGATTGACCCATCCAAGGGCTGGCCCAGCACGATCAGAATATTCGGCATAGTCAGGTGCCTCATAGTCTGCCGCGTATGATGCGAGGGCCTCGCGTTGTGCCTTTGAGATGCTCATGATTCACACCATTCGCAATCGGGATCTGTGCAGTCCTCTAGGCCATCTCCCCAGACCAATGTCAACAGGACGTTTACCGGCCTAGCAATCGTGCCATCCTCCGGGGATATTGTTATCCGGTGGCGGGGGCGGGTTTATGCTTTCCGTGGCCAGAGCAAGCATGGCCAGAAACACCATGAGCCCCAGCAATACCTCCAGAACGTCGTTCGTCACGGGCGCTTCTGGTACTTGCTCTTTTTGCACCGACGGCAGGAGTAGACCTCCTCTATCCCATTGGGGCTGATGATGACGGTGACATAGGCCCAGCTATGCTCACACAGGCCCAAAAAGGCACGGATTCGACCCCAAATGCTCATTTGAACTTCCTTTTCGGCCAAGGGTTCTTTCTCTGCGGTATGGATGCCTTCTTCCGGGGCTTTAGACGGCCCTCCAGACGGTTAAACTTGGATTTGAGCCAGATGTCGCTCCCCTTCGTGGTGACCGTCCTAGAGGCCCCTACGACCCTTCCTACGGTCCTCCGGAGGTGGCAGGCCTTATGAAGGGCCTCGATGTGATTCGGATCGTTCTGGGGTGGTTCGTAATCGGTCCCGGCGGCGTTTACAGGCCGCATGATGATGGCGGGTCGGTGGTCGTACTGTATGTTGTCCCCGCTGGGAGTTATGATGATAAATTCTTTGCACTCAGGGCAAATAGCCTGCTGCTGTCTCCACACCTGAATTTTGATTTTTTTGGGAATAGCCTTGCGCTTTGGTCGTTTCATCGGAAGATCCACGGTACGAAAATAAGGATTTCCGCCATAATCCCCACGATTATGACAGCCCAACTGAGAATCTCGATCGCCATCCCCATCAGCCATAGATACAGGATCTTGTAAACTGGCGGTAGACCATATATGGAATTATCCATGACAAAACAGCCTAAAAATAACACCGATGGCTATGCCCTTGTTCTGACGTGCAACAGCAAGACTGACATAGCCAAGCATCTCGGTGTTTCTAAGCAGTTGATCACCCGATGGGAAAGCGTCCCGCCGCGGTACGTCATGCAGGTTTCCGACCTGACGAAGCTGCCAATTTCCTACATTCTTCCGGAGCTCGAGCGGGCTGTCAGCGCATTGCTGAACAGGCCGAGTGAGAAGTTGCTGCCTGAATTGATCAAACTTCTATCCTGAAACCCAACCAGCGAGGCATCCATGGCTAAAGGACCGCGACGTAAGAAGGCTGAGAAGCACACCGAATCAGAACCCGCACCCAAGAAGACCGCAAAGCCAAAGAAGGAAAAGGTCAGGTTCAATTCCCCGATCGACGAAGGCGACAAAGCGAGGTTTCTTCACCATCTTCCTACGGTCATGGCGGGGCGGGAAAGGGTTGCATCTGCGGTGGCTTCCCTTCGTGCGCTCTACAAAACAGCTCGATCAGATGGCTTCAACAAGGTGGACTTTGACTACGCCGAGCAGGTCACCACGCCAGACAAGGAAAAGTCGACCAAGGAGGGCATCCGGCGCAGGCTCCTGATAGCCCGTTTCATGGGATCTGATCTAGGGCACCAGCTAGACCTGTTCAGCGAGCCAGAGAGGGTTCCTGCGGTCGACAGGGCCTATGAGGAGGGCCAGACGGCAAGCATGCAGAACAAGCCCGCTAGCCCGCCGTATGACCCCTCTACCGAGCAGTATCGCAAATGGCTCGACGGATGGAACTCCCATCAAACCAAACTGGCCCAAGGGTTCAAGAAAACTGACCCCAAGAAGCCCAACGGTGCCGGTGGTCTTTCCATGGACGAGGAGGAATTCGCTGCAGAGCAAGCTGCCGCGGCTCAGGCCCTCGCAGAACATGGTTTGGACGATGAGGCACCTTTTTGAGCCTAGTTCTATCAACCGTCATAATCACGTTAATGGGGCCTCCCCGCGGTAAAGGGAGGCCCCGGTTCCGTTCTATGGGAAAGTTCGTTTCAGCCTATACGGACGCAGCTACCCGCAAGTACGAATCAGCGCTGCATGATCAGGCCAAGAAGGTCATGGGAACCGACCAGCCATTGGAAGGCCCGCTTGCTGTGGAGATTGTGGCCTATACGCCAATCCCAAAAAGCTGGAACCGAAAGGATACGGCTGCGGCATTGGCTGGCGAATCAGTCCCTACATCACGTCCCGACGTCGATAATTTGTCGAAAGTGGTTGACGCACTGAACGGGGTTGTCTGGCGAGATGACAGCCAGATCGTCGATCTGCATGTCTGGAAATTCTACAGCGCAGAACCGCGGCTAGTGATCAAGGTGAGACAATGGGGGATTTAAGAAATAGGGTTATGCAGGTTATCTCATACAACCCAGTTTCTGGGGAATTTCGCAATCTGATTCGGCGGTCCAACGCTTTGGCCGGTGATATATCTGGCAACATAGGTCCAAACGGATATCTCACCATAATGATTGATTACAGATCCTATTACGCGCACCACCTAGCCATTCTTATACAGACTGGTTTATTGCCTCCAAAGAAATCTCACGTTGATCATATCGATGGAAACAAATCCAACAATAGAATTTCCAATCTACGGGTGACAACATCCAGCCTTAATGGACACAACAGGAAGAAGGCAAACAAAAATAGTTCTACTGGTCACCGTGGCATATATCTAAGGCCGTCCGGAAAAATATACGCGAAAGTGGTCATTCAAAGACAGCAAATCTCAATTGGAACGTTCTGCACAATAGAGGAAGCCGTCGTAGCGCGAAAGGAATTCTGCCGTGCCCGTGGTCTTACGCCATAGCCTAAAAGAACGTGGTATGGATCTATACGAAACCCCTCCAGAGGCCACAGAGGCCCTACTGAGGGCTGAGAAACTGCCGCACTGGATCTGGGAGCCAGCCGCTGGCCGCGGCGCGATCGTGGAGGTTCTGAGGGCCAATGGCCACGCAGTGATAGCGCACGATCTGGTAGACTATGGATATCCACTTCATGCCACCCGCAGGGATTTCCTTTTTGAGGGAGCATCACCGTATCCATGCAATACAATCGTCACCAACCCACCCTACAAACTAGCGGCTGACTTCGTCCGGAAGGGCCTCGAGCTCTGCCCCAAGGTGATAATGCTGCTTCGCTTGACGTTCCTCGAGAGCGAAGGAAGGTCCGATATCCTCGACGGTGGAAAACTTTCTCGGGTCCACGTTTTCTCAAATAGGCTCCCAATGATGCATAGGGATAGTTGGTCCGGACCCAAGAGCACCAATACCGTGTGTTTTGCTTGGTTCGTTTTCGATCGCGACCATGAAGGTCCAGCAATCCTGAACCGAATCTCTTGGACGAAAGATTGACTGCGAGCGGAAATCAGGCGTAAAAATGGTTGAGCCCCACCGTTGTGGACGGCAGGGCTCAAATGAACAGTCGGATGCGACGACTGATCAGCAGGTGGCACTGTCAGTGGTATAATATCTCTGTACCCGACGTCAATAGCCCACCATCTGTTGATCTTGTCGTCCCCAAGAAGGGACGAAAATGGCAGACTGGTACAAGCACGACATTGCAGCGTGGATGGACGGAACAGAGCATCTCGATGATGGTCCGTACCGAGTTTATCACGTTGTATGCCAGTTGATTTATCTTAATGAGGGTCCGATCAGGATCAATGAACACGGCATTGCTGGACGCTGCAAACAGCCGATTCGATCATTCAGAGCAAACCTCTCAAGGCTGGTGGAACTTGGGCTCTTGAGCAGTTCAGAGGGTCGTCTCAGCAATTTACGAGCAAAAAAAGAGCTAGAAAAAATCGGTGAGAACCGTCTCAACGCTTCAAAGGGTGGTAAGGCGCGAGCTAAGTCATTGGAAATACAAGACACGCATCAAGCGTCGCTTAAAGAACCTCCTGCCCTAAGACTAGACAAGACTAGACTAGAAGAGAAAGAAAGAGGCGCTACCAAGGTAGCACCCTCAGATCAGTTGAGTTTAGAACCATCGCCAACAGCTACCGTGATCGATACCGAAGAGGCCGGATATTTCCGAAGGGCCAGAGAACTGTTGGGGGACAAGGCTGGCGGACTGGCAAAACAATTGTTGATAGCCAAAGGCTCCAGCTACAGCGAGGCCAGATCGGTTTTGGAAAAATCCGTTGGTAAGGGTCACCCGGTGACTTGGATCAGGGGGTGCATCAATCGAGACAAAGTTGACGCATCGAAACGATCGGCGGATACAATCCCCGGCTGGGAATATCCATCCACGGGGCGGCAATGAGCGATTTGCTGGATGATCTGTTTCGTCGACTATCGACGGTAGGCTGCGACCCAAGGACATTCACCGGAAACAAAACCTTCAGATGCTGCGAATGTTCTCACACGCGGAAGCCAGCAAACAAAAAACGCAAGTGCCTGTCGGTTAAATCTGACAGAGATGGATTTCAGTATTTCTGTCACAACTGCACATTCAACGGGGGAGCGTTCTATGAAGGATCTGGTTCTTGGAAAAAAGGGAGCGGAAGCATTCGAGCGGCGGGGGATAGGAGCAGAAACAGTAGCTCGCCTGAACGTCTATACCGGTAAATTTATCGACGGTGAGGTAGTTCCGCACGAAGATGGAAACATCATTGTTTTTCCGTTCATCGAGCATGGAGTTTCGGTCAACGAAAAATTCCGTGGGCCTCAAAAGAAATTTTGGCAGCGCACTGGTGGGCGAAAAACATTTTGGAATTCTGATGCACTCGATGATCCTGCGTTAGCGGATGGCAGGTTGCCTCTGGTTATCACGGAGGGAGAGATCGATGCGCTGACAGCAATCGACTGTGGATGGCCGTTGTCGGTATCGGTACCAGACGGAGCCCCGCCCGCGGTTGTCGACCTGAAGGACCAAGAACCAACGGATGATTCGGTTGGGAAGTATGAATTCCTCTGGAATAACCGGGACAGGCTTAAGCCGGTCAAACGCTTCATCATCGCTGTTGATAATGATCCTCCGGGGCAGAGACTAGCGGAGGAGTTGGTTCGTAGGCTGAGTGCCGCTCGCTGCTTGTTTGTGACCTACCCAACCGGTTGCAAGGATCTGAATGAAGTCCTGATGCAGCACGGCGCAGATCGCGTCAGAGAGGTTCTTAGCGCGGCCCAGCCGTATCCAGTCCGTGGGCTATTCACGCTTTCACAGTATCCAGACGCGCCCGCAATCAAGACCTACAGCACCGGTTGGGAGACGCTCGACAAGCACTGCCAGATGTTTGTTCCGATGGTTGCAGTCGTCACTGGGATTCCCGGCATGGGAAAATCAACCTTCATGACGCACCTGATGATCAACATGGCCGAGTTGCATGGGTGGCAGACCGCGGTTTTCAGTCCTGAAATGCCGGTGATGCCGTTCCTGCGTGACAAGATGCGAAGGATCGTTGGACGAAGCAGTCTCGAGACGCTGCACAATACTCCAGATCGAATGCAGGTTATCGATAGATGGATCGATGAGAATTTTATCTTCATCGACCATGATGGAAACAGCGACGATGATATTTCTCTGGACTGGATCATTGATCGAGCAGAGGACGCCGTCCTGCGTTACGGCATTCGCATGTTGATCATCGATCCTTGGAATGAAATCGAACACGCCAAGCGCCGCGACGAATCAATGACGGAATACATTGGGCGCGGTATTCGATCGTTGCGGAAATTGTCTCGGAAATACAATCTGGCAATTTTCGTGTTGGCCCACCCCACGAAGGACGTAGCGTCCGGAGGTTCTCGCAGGGTGCCTTCGTTGTATGACATAGACGGTTCGGCTCACTGGAATAATAAGCCGGATCTTGGGTTGGTTGTCGATCGTCCTGACCCTGTTGTGCCTCAAACCACGGTCTATGTTTCCAAGGTTCGCTTTGAGGGTACGGGGGAGGTAGGAAAGGTGCTGTTTTCCTTTGATAAATGGTCTAGTCGGTACGGGTTATTGGATGAAGTAAACTAGATGTTGACACCCAAAAACCCACATGCTAGAACCCAACTACTGGATCGGGCCATGGAGGCCTGACAGAAACTAGGATTAGACCAATGCTTGACCGCATCAACACCACCTACGGAAATCACGCCCGCTTCGACGCAGGTCGCGGCATGACGGAAGACGAGATCTTCAAGATTGCTCCGTCGGTGTTCGCTGTCACCGCCCACGAATCGCGCTCTGAGCGTTTTGCCCCGATCCCCACCATTGAGATCGTTCGCGGCCTCAAGAAGGAAGGTTTTGAGGTTGTTGGCGTGAAGCAGGGCAAGAGCCGCGTTCCCGGCAAGGCCGACTTCACCAAGCACTTGCTTCGCCTTCGTCGCATGGATGCCGACACCTCTTTCCGGGTTGGCGACACCGTGGTCGAATCGCTTCTCAAGAACGCTAACGACGGCACCGCTCAGTATGAGCTCCTGTCTGCCTTGTGGCGCATCCGCTGCATGAACAGCCTCGTTGCTCACATGGGCACGATCGACACCGTCAAGGTCCGTCACACGGGCAAGGATATCGTCAACAAGGTCATCGAAGGCACCTACTCGGTGGTGGAGAATTCCAAGTTGGCGCTCGCTGCCCCGCAGGATTGGGCTCAGATCCAGCTCGATCGTGACGAGAAACTGGCGTTTGCTGAAGCTGCCCGCGCCGTTCGCTTTGCTGACGCGGAAGGCAACGTCAATACGCCGATCCAAGCCGATCAGTTGCTGCAGGTTCGCCGCCGCGACGATCAGGAAAACAATCTCTGGACCAACTTCAACGTGATCCAAGAGAACGTGATCCGCGGTGGCCTGCATGGCGTTACTGTCGACGCCAACAATGTTCGCCGCAACGTGTCGACCCGTCAGGTCAACGGCATCGATCAGGACGTCAAACTGAACCGGGCACTGTGGATCTTGGCCCAGCGTATGGCAGAACTCAAGGGGTGGAAGGAAGCCGCGTAACAGGAGGTATCGGAGGTGCGGCGGGCCCCTGCTATAGTTTGGCAGGGGCCTCTCTCTCGGAGGAAGTCATGACCGGAAATCTGAACCCAATGTACCAGCTACGCCTAGACCGCCTGCAGCGCATTCGCGATCGTTTCCGCAGCGGCGCTATTCATGAGAAGGAATTCCGTGAACTATTGTCCGCGGAAGGAATCATCTCAGGTCACGATCAGGATCTTGAAATCCTCGCATCAGTTCCGGGCATGAGGCCTATATCTGAGGCAGCAAATCGCGTTCTGGAAAGGCTTAAAAATGGCTGACATTCTCCAAGAGGACATCGTCGGCCCGCTGGGTGGTGCCATCATGCGCCATTTGCGCAAGCGTGGGGGCCACTATCTGTCGATCGAGGGTGATCCCATAGAGGGCCACCCGACAGTCCTGATGCGGTTTCTTGGCCGGGACGAGGGTCAGGCAGTGGAAACGTACAATCGCGCCAGAGTGGCCCTAAACGTCGCTGGAAGGTCGACCTGATGACGCCGAAGGAATTCAGGAACATCCGCCAGAGCATGGGACTGACAACTGCGCAGTTTGCCGAGGAGCTTGGCTACGTCGGCTCCGAGCGGAATAACTCCCATCGAATCGGTGAGTATGAGCGCGGAAAGAAACTGCTGCCGCCATACATCGCTAGGCTGGCATATCTGATCCACGAACATTTTTTAGTCGAAGATGGATGCTTACCTGACTGGCCTGACTGGCCACGAGACGTTGCTGCACATCAGTCCAAACTGGAGGAGGTAATAAATCGTGGCCATTTTGCTGGAAAAAGAAGCGCTAAAGAAGTGGTGCCCACACGCTCGCGTGATGGTGTCTGAAGATTTAGGTGGCAAGGATACTGAAGAGTGGGTGTCTGTTGCCGTCAATCGCACACCGATGAGAGAAGATAAGGTCGTAAATGCTCGCTGCATCGCATCTGATTGCATGGCATGGCGCGGTGTCGATCGCCCCGGATCTACTGATCCGGTAGGGTTTTGTGGCGCATTTGGAAAACCTGCTGGCGCGTAACATGATCCGAGCAATTCTTGGTCATTTGAACGATGCCAAGATTGCCGTCGAGGTAATCGTTAAATTACTCAGTGAGGCCATGAGATCCGGAGACATGAAGAAGTTAATGACCGCAATAGGAAAGTCCGATGGATGAACTGATCGCCATCGTAAACGAGCAGGCCGAGGACGAGGGCCTGTGGTTTATCGACGCGCTATGCAGCGAAGCATATTTGCAAGCAGCCTTGCGAAGACTTCACGCGGCGGTCGAGGAACAGGCGCGAAAGACAGAGAAGCAAAACACCACTTAAGGAATGATCATTGCGGACTCTAATCAGCTTCAGCGGCGGCAGGACATCTGGAATGATGACTTACATGCTCAGGGATTTGCCGGAAAAGCAGATCGTCTTTGCCAATACGGGGCAAGAGGACAATCGGACGCTTGAGTTTGTCAACCGCTGCGCCGTCGAATGGGGACTAGATATTGTTTGGGTCGAACTCGTGGTCCAACCCAAGGGTAAGGGCAGCACCCATAAGATTGTAACATTCGAGACGGCGACCCGTGACACATCGCTATTTGAGCGGATGATTGAAAAATATGGAATCCCGAACAAGAACTATCCGCATTGCACTAGGGAGCTAAAGCTAAACCCGATCAACAGCTATGTACGGTCGATTGGCTGGGAGAAGGGGAGCTACCGAACCGCAATTGGTATCCGGGCGGATGAAATGGATCGCGTTAATCCGAACTTTGTCGAACAGGGCCTCTGTTACCCGCTCTGCGATGCTAGGATCAAAAAAGCGGACGTTTTCGCCTTTTGGGATAAGCAGCCGTTTGACCTTGAAGTTCCAGAGCATCGCGGCAACTGCGTATGGTGCTGGAAGAAGTCGCTCCGTAAGCACTTAACGCTCGCTAAGGAAACGCCACAAGTTTTCAAGTTCGCGATGCAGATGGAAGAAAAGCACGGTCTTTCTGGCGGCGGCGAAGGCAGGCGGGTTTTCTTTCGAGACAAACGAACTGCCAAAGACATAATCGAATTGGCGCGCGATCCCTTTGAAACATTCATCGACATTCGCGAGCTAGACCAAAATGGCGGGTGTGAGGAAAGTTGCGAGGTGCACGATCCATCACAGATGTCCCTCGTCCCGCTATGGAAAGAACCCGCGTGAATTACGCGCAAACCACTGGACAACGTAACGACTTAACCTCGGGTATGGGAAGGAAGCCATGATTGAAATCATTGACAGTACTGAAAATGTATTAGGCCACCGCAAAACAACTGGAGAGAAACTCCAGCCATGCTTAAAGAAGTCGTGAACTGATTAACGAATGATTACAGGGATCGCGTCAGTCAGGGTTGGAAACTGGAACAGCAGGGAACCGCAGGACGACCATTTAGCTAGCTGACGGGAAAAATAACCTAGTCAGTTCTCCGAGCAACAGGAGCATACAGAGCCTTGCGATATGCTGGGGTGACTCCCCAGATAGGCCCGTGAAAGACGCGGGGACACCGAAACTGTCGTAGGGTACCGGGTTGCTCAGCTAGCTAAGTGGTTTCGTAAACGGCAAGTATAGGAGGGGTTGATGGGAGCGGAGACAACTTTCTTGGTCCACATTATGAGGCTAGTGGACGACGAAATAGAGGTATCGGCGGTTACTGAGGATGAGGCGCTGCAAAAGGCGTTCGCGATGCCGGGAGTGGCGCATGTAGTTAAGGCGTTTCACCCGGATGAGGATCGCCTAGATCGCTTTCGTTAACGCGTCGTTTATACGCAGATCGCGGATTGAGTATAACGCATGGATCATACGCCAAAACCGGTGCGCCGCGTCGATTATCCCATACGGGACCGGAACGGCCACGCCTTCGACAAGCGGACCATGCGCTGCATCCACTGCGGCATAGGGTATTGGGAGGCGGTCGCGGAGGCCGTGAAAGAACAGCAAAACTGAGCTATAGCACTGTGAACTATAGCTCACGCAGATAGACAGGATACGAAGAATGGTTGACGAAGTAGCCCGAGCGATTTGCGAAGCGGCAGGACGTCCACACAATGGCGAAGGAGGCGTATGCGTTCATTGTGTTGGCGGAGGGTGCGTCTATTGGGAAACGTTTCGTATTGAGGCAAAAGACGCGATCATTGCTGCCTACAAATGGCATAAGAAAGAAAGACGATGTCCGTCTTTCGTGAATAGGTAGAATGCTTCGCGACGTATCTCAGCAGATTAGGAAGGTTTAAAAATGCCTTGTCCATACTTACCCGGACGACAACGACTAAGCAAACTTGAGAAAATCAAATGGCGCATTCGGCGTATTCGATGCTGGCTTAGATATTACCACCGCAAGACGCCAGAGATTGGCCGATTTCGCTATGATCAGCCCGGATTTTGTTGCGACTGCGGAATGGTCGGGGATGGCGTTTCATTTCCCGGAGAATGACCTAATCATCACATATACGTCTACTGATACCCCAGCGCATTCATCATCTGGATATCGACGGTGGTCATCACTTGGCGGCTGCTCCCCGAATAAAATTCGTCAAGGGCATCCGTTAGACCTCCGGTGTCCTGCTGTCCGCTATTTTTGAAATCGCTGGTATCTTGCGCTGTCCCGAAGTCTGCCAGTTGAGTTGTCCCACCATCCAATGAGAAATAGGTCGCCACGGTCGGATATCCCGGAGAACCGGCGCTCCAATCCCTAGTGCCTACGGCAGTAAACCTCGCAAGGTTATAGGAGAAGATGCCGGATTCGCGCCCCATCGCGTGAGTCATTTCGTGCAGGAACACCCCGACTAGATTCCCAGATCCTATGCTTGCACCAATACCCACCTGGCCATCAACCGCCCCATTCGTACCAGACAACAAACCAACAGCCTTCAAGGTTCCGCTTGGGACATAGCCTGAGTTATGTCCGTTGATGGATGTACCAGCAGTAAGAGAATTGGAGAATGTGACTGCGTTCGGTATGGTGGCGACACCTAGATACGCCGCTCTATAATTAGAGTAGGTAACGAATTGAACTAGGGCAGCACTATCCCCGCCTTGCGAGTTCACGCCAAGTCCAGTCACCGCGCCGTTGTTATAGTCGTCATATCCAACCAGCATATTGAACGTGATGTTGGTAAGCGGGAATGCGTTGCTAATCATTTTAGCCGCCGATACCGCGGCGTCCCTAAATCCCTGCGGAGCAGATAGAGCCGACGTTTCCCAAACCAGATTCATAATGAACTTGCTGGCGTTGCCGTGCGGGAAATAGGCTTGCACGGGAGTACAGGCCATCGCCCCAAGTCCGCCGATGAATGAGCGGCGGGTTATCATGGGGCAGAACTGAATTGCGAGAAGCCGTAATAAGTCTGGTATGGGGTGAATGTGCCTAGATTTGTATTCGGAACAAGCGACCATGCTTGAGCGATAGGCACGGCCTGCAAAAGAGTAAGTTGAGACGGTGCTATTGATTGCGTATTTCCAGAAGTTGGATACCCTGAAACGGTTCCTTTATAAATATCGAAAATAAGTTTCTGCGTTGCAGCGGACATCGGGTCGTTCTTCCAGGCGACAATGGCATTCTGAATATATCCGTTCATCGTACCGTTATTGATGCCAACACTATCGCAATAAGTATTGGCGTCGCCAGATGAATATCCAGCGGTAATGCACTGGGACACGGTTGGCGGTGTTACTTCAAGCGATCCTTCATACCAGCGCGTCTTAGGCGATAATCCTGTGTTGTTATTGGTCATGGACTTGGCAACACTCTCGGATTGATCGAACCAAGTGGACGCCATTCCGAACGGAGTTTGTGTTACCGTATATCCGACAGAAGTCGTGCCGGTCCCGGATGATCCAGCATTGACAGCGGAACCAGTAGCTCCGTTGACAATCTTCCCAACGGTGAAGGTTGTTGTCAGCGGGGTACTTAGCACCTGATAAAGGGCAGTTACGTCAACTCCGCTGTACGTCGTCCCGCCGACTACCGTAAATCTAACATAATCATTCACGCTAAAATTGTGTGCGGCTGACGTGGTGAAAGTTGCCCCAGATGCCGTTATAGTTTGAACTCGGTTGAGGTAATCACCTCGTACTGATTGATCGACCAGAGATATCGCTGTTGAGTTGCATACCCCCGATGGGCAAGCGGAAACGATGGCATCTAACAATGTCTTATCGTATGTCGTTGCAAAATATTTAGTATCGGGAGACTGTCCACTTAATGCCGTTCCGCCGCCCGTGTAAGGCGCATAACAAATGGTATCGACAAAATCTATCGGACGATTGGGAGAGGCTGAGTAATTTACGCCAGAATATGCCCCTTGATAAGTTTGGTAGGTAGCATCACCGGGGAAGGGGAAAATAGAACCGTTGGCATACGGAAGTGTATTGGAGTTCCCACTCTGATCGCAGAATAGTCTTTCAATACGGGATGATCCATTCCATGAAGTGGTCGGAACCACGTTACCCATTATCTGGCGAATGCGCATTGTTTCAAAAAACGGTGCGCAACAAGTAGCCAGATGAATTGCAGAACCCATCGCTACGGAATACTGAGACGGTGCGAAAGCTGAGTTCCAAACCTCGTTGGAATATTCCAGCAACAATTTCAGATTGCCATTTAGATTTGAATAGATGGCGTTAAGTGACTGTTTAACATAATCGTCGCTCGCCATCGGCGGAAGGTTGAACCAATAGTTGGCGTTTACCTTGTTGGCCAGTTGGACCATCGCTTCTATTGGGGGATGATTTACAACACCGCCCCCACCATAGATAAGCTTATCCAGCCATTTGTTATAGGTGAACAATGCCGGTCCGGATGAAACGGCACCGGGGGTGGCATTAATGCCGGTAATAAGTTTTGGCGGCTTGCCACCACCAGCTCCGGTAATCGCGAGGGTTTGATAGCCTAAAACCGCCGCACCATAGCTTGTCGGTTGATTGGTGCCGAAAGCACGGTCCAGCGTGATGGTACCGTTCGTTCCGGGCGTATCTATTGACGTAATGAGCGCGGTCTGCGTGGTGCTACCAATATTCTTGGTATCACAATCCATGTAATTCGATGGATTGGTGCCTTGAATCCCCTGCACCTCGACGCGCTGCCCGACATTCAGATTTGTTGTGTCGGAAACGGTGAGCTGACAGAACCCACCATTGTTTTGGGCGAGCGAGACAGAAAGAACGGGTATGGTGGACGGCATCCATCCGGTGATTTGCTCCCCATCCACCCAAGATGTCAGCGAGGTGTCCGCAGCCGCAGCCGAGGTAATATCACCACCATGGGGCGATCCTGCAATTGACATGGTGCAGAAGGAAGTCGTCCCCCCGCATCTGGTCCCCAGTGGATGGTCTACAGTCCACCATCCTATATTTGAGGTTTGCTTTCTATATGCCCAATTTTCTACCGTAAGGTTGGTTTGCGGCGTCCACCCCATTGTGCGGATGGATTCAGGCTTCATTCCCTTTAGAAGGTTGATAAATTCAGGAGTCCAGTAGTTCCCTGCCAGATACGCATTCAGGTCGTTATAAGTGCCATTGCGATCCGCACGCACCATATAGAATTTGCCGGAAGTGTTAGATGCATAATACACGTACGCTGAGTCAAAGTGCCACGCGAAAGACTGGAAACCGGCGAATGTAATATTGACCTGCCCGGCAGTGCTGCAATTTCCCGTCACTGTTAAGTTGTAAGGGGCGTTATTGCTGACGCCCGCATTAGAATAACTGTTGACCGTGAAATTTCCATTAAAAACAATACTGAAACAACTGCGGCCAGCATCCCAACCAAACACATAGGGTCCAAGTGTGTTTAGTGTGGGATCGGATTGGCCGCCTAGATTATTAACGGTATTCGTGAATGTATTTATCGGGAGAAGATCGCCGTCAACTGCTGCTACCTGCGTGGCATTGAAGAATGAAATCCCTGATGTATTGAATAGGTTCAGCGTGACGCCAGCCGTGATTTCTTGCGTTCCGAGATTGATCTGCGCCTTACCTATCGTGGCGACACCGTGCGGGAAGTAAGCAAGGGCCGGAAAAGCAACCAGCGCTAATAAAACTGCTATTATCCGCTTCATAGGCCGTACTGGGTTCGCATATTCGTTTGTAGGGTTGCGCTGGTAGTCCCGGCGAAAACACCGGCCTCCGTTATGTTCCCGGTAAAGCCCAGAGTATTGGTGCCATAAGACCCATAGCCGACATTGCCGCCAGAAATATTATTTGTGCCAGCAGACCCCGTAACCGCAGCAGCGCCATCCACAAGGATGGCAGAGTTAGGACTAGCGCCGTTCGCTTGCCCCTGTATGACGTGGTAGCTATTGTTGGCCGCCGTGGTGGTTAGTGGTCCAGCGCCAGCATAAATTCCCACGTTGCCATTGGTTACAAGTAGTTCAATATCACCCCCGCTTATGCCCATTATGTTAACGGAATCCGTGGACGTGTGGTTAGCAACGGCCACAATGGTGAGAGCTTGAGTGTGCGTAATTGTACTTTGGGAAACGAGATATTGATTATTAGTATGGGCGTACACTAGCGCAGGAAGCCCGTTGAGGTCGTTGAATGCGACAAGTGGCATTTGGGTCAGACTAGCGTTGACCCAATTATTTCCGCCAACCTGATCGTAGAGTGTACTGGCCCGACATGAGCCACCATTCGCAGCAGCACAAGCCGCTGCTGGCGTACATCCACCAGAGCAGGCCGCCGGTTGAGTACAATAGGTATTTGTTAGATCGGCTATCCCCGCCGTCGATCCGCGCAATGTGCAAATCGATGTTCCATTGCCGCTTGCAACAAGTATCGCCATGTTTGTAGATGGAGACGCCTGTGCGGCAGTGTAAACCCTAGCTACCGAGCCCCATACTAGGAAGGTCTGGATGTCACCGGGTCCAGTATAACCTCCCGG